>JABDPN010000229.1 GCA_013042715.1 Flavobacteriaceae bacterium
GCACCTTCAAATAAATGCTCTTCAAAAGCTGTTGCTATTCGGTTTTTATAATGATGAAATGGTAAAAGCCCTTTTGGACAATTCCCGAAGTTTAATTGATCCTCGTTTAGCATGGACTTTACAAACAAGAATAATTGATGGTTTACTGATAAGTTTTCAAAAATTTTATAATCTTTTAAAAGTTGTTGCTTAATATTATTATAGAAAGGAAAACTTTTTATGTCGTTAAAAAACTTAGATAGGTTAGAAGCTTTTTTTCTAGTTACATAGTCCTCTATAGTATCTTCATCTGGCTTAAATTCCTCTAAAAAATCAAATAGAAATTTAAACATTCTTGTAGCTGCTCCAGATGCAGGAACAAACTTTATAAACGATTTTTTATTTCTTTTAGAATTGAAATAATTAATGTAATCTTGATGCTCTTGTTTAGAAACTTTTAAAATGCCATTTCCAATTGTTGCTGTAGATTCTAAAGTAATAAAGGGAAGCCCTTTGTTGAAAATTTTAATTTGATTTAAAACTTTATCCTTAGTTAAACCTAATGCATTTAATTGTTGAATGTCTTTCTCTGAAAAGGTCACTTTCGTTTTTTTAATAATTTATTTATATGTTTTACGGCTTGTTCTAATCGTTCTTTCTTTCCACCTTTTAAAATAACATATGATCTATTGTGTTCTACTAAAGCATCTTCAAATTCATTAAACATTTCTTCTCTATTATTAGGTCTATCTCTTAAATCGTCTGCTTCCCAAGGCACATCTATATACGTTAAAAAATACAAATCGTAAGTGTTTACTTTAGCATATTTATCTAACAATGGGTCGCAAGTCCCAGAATAATAGACTTCAGAATATACTTTTGTTTCTAACAAATCTGTATCGCAAATTAAAACAGAATCTGTTTTTTGAGCTAATTCATTTTCAAGTTTCATTTGTCCAATTGCTATTGGCAGTAGATCTTCTTGCTGGCAAGTTTTTCGCTCATTATTCCATTTATTCTGTAGATATTCTCTAGCGTATTCTGGTACCCAAACAGAATTATAATAACGTGCTAGATGTCTCGACAAAGTAGTTTTGCCTGTAGATTCTGGACCAAAAATTACGACTTTTATACAGTCTGAAGGTTTTTGTTTAAGTTTTTCTTCCATTCAATATATCCTTGAATTGCTAATATTGTAAAAATAAGATATTGTAAAGATAACATACCTAAGCCTCTATAAGCATAAAGAGGTATTGTAATTATATCTGCTATAATCCATAACGTCCAATTTTCTAGCTTCTTATTTGCCATATACCACATAGCTGTAAAGAAGATTCCAGAAGTTACTACATCTATGTAATTAGGAATTTCCATTTGGTAATCGTAAGCCTTATAAACTGAATATGTAACTATCATTGTTAATATAAATAACAAAACTCCAATACCTTTTTCTTTAGTATTTGTCCTAGAAATTGGAACCAAAAGTTTATTGCCTTTTTTTCTAGACCAATTCCACCAACCATAGATACTCATTACAGAATAATAGAAATTCATCATCATATCGCCAAAATACTCACTAACATATAATAGATAAACGGTTATTACAGTACATATTAAACCTGTTGGATATACTAATATATTAGCCTTTTTGGCATAGTAAACACTCATAATGCCAAACAAAAAAGCAATAGCCTCCAATACTATTAAATAGGTTGGTGTACCACGATAAGCGTCTATAAAAAAATCAAAAATTTGGCTCATAATCGCTTCTATCTGTTTTTACAACTTTCATGGTTAATACAGAAATATCTACCTCTTGGAAAGATGCTTTAATTGCTTTTGTAAGAAACGCCATTAATTCGTCATATTCACCAAAAATTTGAGTGCTTAAGGGATTTTCTAAAACTTTAAACTTTGAAGCTCGCAACACTTTAATAAAATTAATGACATGTTCTTCGTAATCGTTTTGTAAAGGTGATAAGGTTAAGTCTACAGATATTCTCATGTTTTAATTAGTTGTTTAAAAAAGTTTGCATCGTCTTCAAATGCAGTTCCAATTACAACCAAATCTGCTCCAGAATTAAATGCTGCTTCAAGTTGTTCTTTAGTTCTAATTCCACCACCAACAATAAGTGGAACATTTAAATTTTGCTTTACTTTTAAAATAATTTCTGAAGAAATGGCATGTTTTGCGCCACTTCCAGCTTCTAAATAGATTAGCTTCTTGCCTAAATACTCTCCTGCTTTAGCGGTATCAGCAATTAACTGCACATTGTTTCTGTCTAATGGTTTTGTCTTAGACACTCTTTGAACTGAAGTTTCTTTGCCATTCTCAATCAAAATATATCCTGTTGGAATAACTTCAAGATTAGAATCTTTTAATTTAGATACCGCTTGAATTTGCTTGTCAATTAAGTATTCTGGATTTCTACCAGAGATTAAAGACAGAAATAAAATGGCATTAGCTTGATTAGTTATTTGTGAAACATCACCTGGAAAAATGATAATTGGTAACGTTGTATGTTTTTTTATTTCAGCAACAAAATCATCCATAATATAATCCTCAACTATGCTTCCTCCAACAAAAATGTGTGTTGCTATAGTTTTATTCACATTTTTAATAAAACCTGACAAACTAGTAAGTTCCATTTTATCTGGATCAATTAAAACCGCAAGTAGTTTTTCCTTGTTAGATAAAGCAGTTAATATGTTATTGTAAATATCCATTAAGCAATAACGTATGCGCAAGTAAAACCTTCAAATTCCAAAAAATTTACATTAAACCGAAGTTTTTTTCCTTTGTAGTTAATCCAAGAGACAGTTTCTTCATCTTCAATTAAAAACGGAATGACTAAAAAATGATCTTTAAATAACATTCCTGGAGTTGCAAACAGTTTGTATAAGGATTCTTTAATTCCCCAAATAACTGTAAGACGTCTTATATAACAATCAGATTCTTTTTTAAGATACTGAAACTCGTAATCCACAAACTTACTAGCTATTATCCCTATTTTGTTTCGTTGCTTTTCAATATCTATTCCAACTTCATTATCACTAATAATAACAGCAGAAAATGTAAATGAATGCGTAATAGAAATGTGCTTACCATCTTTTAAATGAGGTTTTCCATTTTCATCGTAATACAAATCCTGATCTGTATATCCAAAATCTCTCAGTAAATGTCTTACACTCAAAAAACCACGTTGGTGCAACTCACTCTTCATTCCTAATACACGTTCTAAACTATTATCCTTAAGATCAAGAGGTTTCATTAAATCATCATAAGATTCCGTAATCTTCCAGATTTTAACAATAGTTTGTGAGTTTGGACTTATGGTTTTATAAAGAGGCATTAATTATTATAAAAAGTTATAGTTATATTTGCACTGCCTAAGGCAGAATAAACATTTTTGATTAGCGAATTTAACCATTTTAAAAGCTAAACCCAAAGGTGTTTTTTTATAATAAAAAGAAAAATACAATTATGAGCACAAAAACAATTCCGTATGTACCATGTAAAGTAAAAGACATGTCTCTTGCTGCTTGGGGAAGAAAAGAAATTGAATTAGCTGAGGCAGAAATGCCAGGACTTATGAGTTTACGTGAAGAGTACAAAGATTCTCAACCACTTAAAGGTGCACGTATTGCAGGATGTTTACATATGACCATACAAACTGCTGTTTTAATTGAAACCTTAATCGCTCTGGGTGCTGAAGTTACTTGGAGTTCTTGTAACATATTTTCCACTCAAGATCAAGCTGCAGCTGCAATAGCTGATGCTGGAATTCCTGTTTATGCATGGAAAGGCATGAATGAAGAAGAATTTGATTGGTGTATAGAACAAACCCTTTTCTTTGGTGAAGATAGAAAGCCGTTAAATATGATTCTTGATGATGGAGGCGATTTAACTAATATGGTATTAGATAAATATCCTGAACTTGTTACTGGAATTAATGGTCTATCTGAAGAAACGACAACAGGAGTTCATCGTTTATACGACAGAATGAAAGAGGGAACATTACCAATGCCTGCAATTAATGTTAATGACTCAGTTACAAAATCTAAATTTGACAATAAGTATGGTTGTCGAGAATCTGCAGTTGATGCTATACGTCGTGCAACAGATATAATGCTTGCTGGTAAACGTGTTGTTGTTTGTGGTTATGGTGATGTTGGTAAAGGTACTGCAGCTTCTTTTAGAGGAGCAGGAAGTATTGTAACTGTTACAGAAATAGACCCTATTTGCGCTTTACAAGCAGCTATGGATGGTTTTGAAGTTAAGAAGTTAGAAACTGTTGTACCCAATGCGGATGTTGTAATCACTACAACTGGAAATAAAGACATTGTTCAAGGTCGTCATTTTGAAGCTATGAAAGACAAGACCATAGTTTGTAACATAGGTCATTTTGATAACGAAATTGATATGGCTTGGTTAAACGACAACTATGGAAATACTAAAGTTGAAATTAAACCACAAGTTGATAAATACACTGTAAATGGTAAGGACATTATTATTCTTGCTGAAGGTCGTTTAGTTAACCTTGGCTGTGCAACTGGACATCCAAGTTTTGTGATGAGTAACTCGTTTACCAACCAAACTTTAGCGCAAATAGAGCTTTGGAAAAATGGAGACCAATACGAAAACAAAGTGTATATGTTGCCTAAGCACTTAGATGAAAAAGTTGCTAAATTACACTTAGCAAAAATTGGCGTTGAGCTTACTGAGCTTAGAGAAGAGCAAGCTGAATATATTGGTGTAAAAGTAGAAGGTCCTTATAAACCAGAGTATTATAGATATTAAGGTTTAAATAGATATTAGAAGAACCCTCACTACAATGTGAGGGTTTTTTATTAGTTTAGAGCATGCCAAAATATAATTCAGAAAGTTTAATACCTGTAATTAAAGAATTAGAATTTTTTATTCAATTTAAAGATAGAAGAAAAGCTAGTATATCAAATTCAGATGTAGCATGGCAAATAGACCACTCATTAAAAGTTATTAATCTAGTGATCGAAGCTGTTGTAACATCAAATCCAAAACTATATAAATGGAAGTTTAATAAATGGCGTTTATTCCTCTTTACTATAGGGTATATTCCTAGAGGTAAAGCGAGGGCTCCTATAATTGTGCAGCCTCCAGAAATTATTGCTGATGAAGATCTAAATATTCAAATTAATCTAGCCTACAATAGTATTGATTGCTTAAAACCGATTGATAAAAACGCAAATTTTACCCATTTTGTTTTTGGACAACTCAATAAGCGCAAAAGTATTCAGTTTTTAAAATTACACACCAATCATCATTTAAAAATAATTAAAGATATATTGAAATAAAAAAACTCTTTCTTACGTAAGAAAGAGTTTTTTAGTGTTAATATTATTGAACTATAAGTCTTTTAATAATTCATCTACAGCTCGTT
>JABDPN010000237.1 GCA_013042715.1 Flavobacteriaceae bacterium
GCCCAGCTATTACCATCAAATGTTCTTCTTACGGTTTTCTCATCGTCAATAAAATCTTCTGCCCAAGCAGTTTCGCCACCACCACCGGTAGTGCTAGAAACTTCAGCATGTGCAGCGAAACAATATTTACCATCAGTTTCTGGTGTAGTATTTAAATCAAGATCAAGATGTTCTATGCCAATTTGATAAACAACTTCATTAATTCCAATAGAATGAGGTTCTGTATGCTCAAATTTTCCAACTTTTGGATTACCAGATCCAGTAGTAGGAACCCATTGATCATCACAATTACCTAAACTTAAATGAGTTAAATCGATATTCCAACCTTCATTGGTAATAAATTTAATTTCGATATAATCACCAATTATTTCTGAAGTAACGTTTCCAGCTACCATGTTTTGGCCAGCAATTAAATCAACTTCTGTACAAGGGACATCTGCAGATGCTCTCATTAGTTGAAAATTATTTGAACTTTCAGTTACAGTAAAATTAAGGTTTTCGTTACTTTGAGAATTGTCGTCTAAATTATCATTACTACAGCTGAATATAAATGAAGCTGTTACTAATAATATAAAAAATGTAAATTTTTTCATCATGAATAGATTTTGGAGTTTTGTATAACAATATTAGTAAAATATTAAGTTATAATCGTTAAAACAATACTATTATTCGATTAAATACATTAAAATGTAATTAAAAGACTACATTTTACATATAATCGATTCAAATTATTAATAATTGTTATTCTAATATAATCTTTACATAAATTTGCAATGCAAAAATGAGATATGGATTACGCAGAAAACATATTAGAAACTATAGGAAACACACCATTAGTAAAAATTAATAAGCTTACTAAAGCATTACCTTGTTTAGTCTTAGCAAAATACGAAACTTTTAATCCAGGAAATTCTGTAAAAGATAGAATGGCTCTAAAAATGATTGAAGATGCAGAAGCAGATGGACGTTTAAAACCAGGAGGAACTATTATTGAAGGAACCTCTGGAAATACTGGAATGGGACTTGCTTTAGCTGCTGTAGTTAAAGGATATAAATGCATTTTTGTTATAAGCGATAAGCAGTCTAAAGAGAAAATAGATGTCATGAAAGCAGTTGGAGCTGAGGTTATTGTTTGTCCTACTGCTGTTACTCCAGAAGACCCAAGATCGTATTATTCTGTATCAAAACGATTGTCTACAGAAATACCAAATTCGTGGTATGTTAATCAATACGATAATCCAAGCAATGCACTTGCACATTATGAAACTACTGGACCAGAAATCTGGAAACAAACAGATGGTAAAGTAACTCATTTTGTAGTTGGAGTAGGAACAGGAGGAACCATTTCAGGAGTTGGTAAATACCTAAAAGAACAGAATCCTAACATTAAAGTTTGGGGAATAGACACTTATGGTAGTGTCTTTAAGAAATATCACGAAACTGGTATTTTCGATGAAAACGAAATCTATCCTTATGTAACCGAAGGTATTGGTGAAGATATATTACCTAAAAATGTAGATTTTAGTATTAGCGGTGGGTTTACTAAAGTTACAGACAAAGATGGAGCAATTTATACGCAAAGATTAGCAAAAGAAGAAGGTATGTTTTTAGGTAATTCTGCAGGATCTGCAATTAAAGGGTTATTACAATTAAAAGATCACTTTACTAAAGACGATGTCGTAGTAGTTTTATTTCATGACCATGGAAGTCGTTACGTTGGGAAAATGTTTAACGACGATTGGATGCGAAAAATGGGATACAAAGATTAAAAATTTTAATTTGTCTTTTTATTAATTGAAGTTTACTTTAGTTAAATGCAAGAAGAATTTTTACATTACATCTGGAAGCATAAAAAATTCCAACTTTTTAGTTTAACAACATCAAGTAAACAAAATTTAGAAATACTTTCTGTTGGACTACACAATTTAAATTCTGGTCCAGATTTCTTTAATGCAAAACTTAAAATACATGACCAACTTTGGGCTGGAAATGTCGAAATACATATTAATTCCAGTGATTGGTATATTCATAAACATGAAACAGATAAAAACTACGATAATGTGATTTTACATGTAGTATGGAATGATGATGTTGAAATTTTTAGAAAAGACAATACTTTAATTCCAACACTTGAATTAAAAGAATATGTTTTACCTCAAACACTTAAAAACTACAATAGTTTATTGTCACAGAAGAAACAATGGATTAATTGTGAAAAGGATATAGCAGACATTGATAATTTCACTATAAATAATTGGTTAGAACGATTGTATTTAGAGAGGTTAGAACGAAAATCTGATGAATTGCATTTGCTTCTTAAAAAATCTAAAAACAAATGGGAAGAAGTGCTATTTAAAATGTTAGCAAAAAACTTTGGTTTAAAGTTAAATGGTGAAGCATTTTTAAGTTTAGCTGAATCTTTTGATTTTTCAATTTTTCGAAAAGAACAAAATAATTTACAAAATTTAGAAGCTTTACTATTTGGGCAAGCTAACTTATTAAATAAAGAGATTGAAGATTCTTACTATTTTAAATTATATGAATCCTACAATTTTTTAAAACATAAATACAAGCTTAATAATCAAGCTGTTTTACCAATACATTTCTTTAGATTACGAC
>JABDPN010000238.1 GCA_013042715.1 Flavobacteriaceae bacterium
GTGGGAAGTATAATGTACATAAAGTTACTCTTAGTGCTAATGGTGAAAAATCAGGTTCAGTTGAACAAATTTCCAACTTAACTAAAATGGGTTTAACGTCTTTTGATTTAAGTAATAATGGAAAAGACATCATCATGATTTCTGGAGATAAACTATTTCATTTAGATGTTAATACAAAAACATCAACTCCAGCAGCTATATCAATTCAAAGCGATTATAGATTTGACCCAAGAGAACGTAAAACCTTCTCAGATAAAGCTTCACAAATTGCTGTTTCACCTAATGGAAAATATCGTGCAATAGTAGTAAGAGGCGAAGTGTTTATAACTGAAAACGATACCAAAAAGAGTAGAACAATTAATGTGTCTAATTCCCCTTACAGAGACCTGGATCCAGTTTGGTTAAGCGATGAAGTTTTACTATTTGTATCAGATAGAGAAGGAGAATATAATCTTTTTTCTGTAACATCTAATGATGAAAATAATACCAATATATTTACTTCTCTTAAACATAAATTAGAACAGTTAACCAAAAGCAAATCTGGTGTATCTAATCCAGTTTTATCTCCAGATAAAAAGTCTATAGCTTATAATGAAGGTAGTGGGAAACTTGTTGTTGCTTCCATTTCAGAAAAAGGAAAAATTAGTAATACAAAAGTATTGGTTGATAGTTGGAATTCGCCATCAAATGTATCATGGTCTCCAGATTCTAAATGGTTATGTTATGATATGAGCGATTTATATTTTAATGATGAAATATATGTGCATAAAGCTGATGATTCTATGAAACCTGTTAATATTTCAATGCATCCAAAAGGAGATTTTGGAGGAATTTGGAGTGCAGATGGTAAAAAAATAGGTTTTTCATCTAATCGTAATAATGGCGATTATGATGTATGGTATGTTTGGTTAAGAAAGAAAGATTGGGAAAAGACGAAACAGGATTGGGATGAAACAACAGACGATAAGGATAAAAAATCTAAAGATAAGTCTAAAGAAAAAGATGAAGACAAAAAAGAAGATAAAGAAGTTGTAGATGTTGTTATAGATTTTGAAAATATCCACGAACGTCAAGAACAAATAACATCTTATGCAGGAGGAGAATTCCTTTCTGCGATATCAAAAGACGGAAAAACGTTTTACTATACTACAGGAAATGGTTCAAGAGGAAACATTGATGTAACATCAGATTTATATTCCATTTCATGGGAAGGAAAAGACAAAAAAGAATTAACTAAAGGTAATTCTAGACCTGGAAATGTTACACTTACGCTAAAGAATGACTATATCTATTATACGAGCAAAGGAAGAACTTCACGTATTAAAGTTGCAGGCGCTAAGATAGAAAGCTTACCATTTAGTGCGAAAATGGTTGTAGACTATAATGAAGAATCCAATCAAATATTTGAAGAAGCATGGAAAGTAATAAGAGATAGATTTTACGATGCAAATCATCATGGAAGAGATTGGAATAAACTCAAAAAAACCTTTAAACCATTAGCAATGAAAGCTTCTACAAGAGAAGATTTTCAAAAAATATTTAACCAAATGTTAGGTCAAATAAATGCTAGTCATATGGGAGTTTACAGAGGTGAAAATCGACGTGATTTACAACGCGAAAGTACAGGAATATTAGGTGTTGAGCTTCAAAATGATAATGGAAATTTAAAAGTAAAACATATAATTCCTAATTCTGCTTCAGATCGTGAAGACAGTAAACTTTTAGTTGGAGATATAATAACTAGTGTTAATGGTGAATCAGCATCTTCTAAGAAGAATATATATGAACTTTTAACAGCAACAGGAAACGAGAAAATAATACTAGGCATTTCCAGAAGCGGAACAGATAAAGAAATTATTATTCGACCTAAAACAAGTGCTAGAGCAGATAATTATAATGCTTGGGTAAAAGAGCGTAAACGTTTAACAGATAAATATTCTAATGGTAAATTAGGATATATCCATATTCAAGGTATGAATTGGACAAGCTTTGAACGTTTTGAACGTGAGTTAATGGCAGCAGGACATGGTAAAGACGGAATTGTTATTGATGTAAGATTTAATGGTGGAGGATGGACTACAGATTATCTCATGGCTGTATTAAATGTAAAACAACATGCATATACTGTTCCCAGAGGAGCAGCAAAAGATGTACAAAAAGAACATACACAATTCACTAAATATTATCCTTACAGTGAGCGCTTACCTTTATCTTCATGGACAAAACCATCTGTAGCTTTATGTAACCAAAACAGTTATTCTAATGCTGAAATTTTCTCTCATGCATACAAAGAGCTTAGTTTAGGAAAATTAGTTGGTGTTCCAACTTTTGGTGCTGTAATTTCTACTGGAGGACAAACCTTAATAGATGGTTCGTATGTAAGAGTACCATTTAGAGGTTGGTTTGTAAAATCCTCTCAAAAGAATATGGATTTTACACCAGCAAAACCAGATATTATTATCTACAATGCTCCAGATAGTAAAGCAAAAGGAGAAGATACTCAGCTTAAACGAGCTGTAGATGAATTATTAAAAGACTTATAGTTCAATAATATTAACACTAAAAAACTCTTTCTTACGTAAGAAAGAGTTTTTTTATTTCAAAATATCCTTTATTATTTTTAAATGATGATTCGTGTGCAGTTTTAGAAACTGAATTGTTTTTCGTTTATTGAGTTGTCCAAAAACAAAATGAGTGAAGTGGGCATTTTCATTCAATGGTTTCAATTTTTCCACGTTTTTATGAGCTAAACTTATTTGAGAATCTAGATCTTCAATTAAAATTAATTCTGGAGGTTTTACAATTTTTGGCTCTTTAGCCTTGCCTCTTGGAATATAATTTAAGGTGAAAAGTAGTAAGCGCCATTTATTAAACTTCCATTTATATAGTTTTGGATTTGATGTTACAACAGCTTCGATCACTAGAT
>JABDPN010000240.1 GCA_013042715.1 Flavobacteriaceae bacterium
GAAGACAATATAGAATTAAACGATGTTGGTTATTTAATGGCTTTAACAGCAAATTCAGACATTAATAATTTTGCAATTAATAAATTTCAAAATCAATTTGGGGAAAATGGCGCATTTAGATTAATATCTCCTTACGAAATGCAAGATTCAGCTAATAGCCCTAAAGTTGGCTTATTTTCTGATACAGACGATTTTGTTTCGTTAACAGAGACCTCCAGAAAATTTCCAGTGATTAATGAAATTGAGCTAAAAAGTAAGGAACATTACGACGAGTTAATAGAGAAAACCAAACAAGAAGAATTTACAATTCCTCTATTTATAAAGCAAAAGTCAGGAAACTTAGAAATTATATCATCTTACAGTAAAGAGAATAAAGTAGAAAAAGGCTACAAACTTGTTTATCTTGGAAAACCTGTAAAAGTTTAATCGTTAAGTTTTAAAACAGCCATAAATGCAGATTGTGGAATTTCTACATTCCCAACTTGACGCATTCGTTTTTTACCTTTCTTTTGTTTTTCTAATAGCTTTCGTTTTCTAGTAATATCACCACCATAACACTTTGCGGTTACATCTTTACGTAACGCTTTAATGGTTTCTCTAGAAATTATTTTTGCTCCGATAGCAGCTTGAATTGGAATATCAAACTGTTGTCTAGGTATTAGTTTTCTTAATTTCTCACACATTTTTTTCCCAATTGTGTGAGCATTATCAGCATGTATTAATGCAGATAAAGCGTCTACTGGTTGAGCGTTTAATAAAATATCTACACGAACCAATTTTGATGCTCGCATACCAATTGGATGATAATCAAATGAAGCATAACCTCTGGATACTGTTTTTAATCTATCGTAAAAATCAAAAACAATTTCTGCTAATGGCATGTCAAAATTAAGTTCAACACGCTCTGGAGTAAGGTAGTTTTGATTGGTAATTTGACCACGTTTTTCAATACAAAGCGACATAACATTTCCAATATAATCAGACTTTGTAATGATTGATGCTTTTATATATGGCTCTTCTACACGATTTAGACCAGATGGATCTGGTAAATCTGAAGGATTATTAACTGTAATTATCTCATCAGGATTTTTGTTTGTAAAAGCGTGATAACTAACGTTTGGAACTGTTGTTATTACAGTCATATCAAACTCTCGCTCTAAACGTTCTTGAATAATTTCAAGGTGTAGCATACCTAAGAATCCACATCTAAAACCAAAACCAAGAGCAGCAGAACTTTCTGGTGTAAACACCAAAGAAGCATCATTAAGCTGTAATTTTTCCATTGACGCTCGTAACTCTTCGTAATCGTCAGTGTCTACTGGATAAATTCCAGCAAAAACCATTGGTTTAACATCTTCAAAACCTTCAATTATATTTACCGTTGGGTTCTTTGCATCTGTAAGTGTATCTCCAACTTTTACTTCTCTAGCGTCTTTAATTCCTGTTATTAAATAACCAACATCGCCAGTTTTAATTTCTTGCTTAGGAACTTGTTTTAGTTTTAATGTACCTACTTCATCTGCATAGTAATCTTTACCTGTAGCAATAAATTTAATGTGTTGTCCTTTTCTAATCGAACCATTTATTACTCTAAAATAAGTTTCGACACCTCTAAAAGGATTGTAAACAGAATCAAAAATTAGCGCTTGTAAAGAATCATTAGGATTGCCTTTTGGAGGAGGAATGCGTTCTATAATAGCTTCTAAAATTTCTTCGATTCCTAATCCTGTTTTTGCGCTAGCAGGAATAACTTCTTCTGGGTTACATCCTAAAAGGTCTACAATATCATCTGTAACTTCTTCTTGATTTGCACTAGGCAAATCAATTTTATTTAAAACTGGAATAATTTCTAGGTCGTTTTCTAAAGCTAAATATAAATTAGAAATTGTTTGAGCCTGAATACTTTGTGCTGCATCTACAATTAGCAAAGCTCCTTCGCAAGCAGCAATAGATCGAGACACCTCATAAGAGAAATCTACATGTCCAGGAGTGTCAATTAAATTTAAAATATAGTGCTCGCCTTTGTAAGTATACTCCATTTGAATTGCGTGCGATTTTATGGTAATTCCACGCTCGCGTTCCAAATCCATAGTATCGAGTAATTGATCTTGTTTTTCACGTTCAGTAACTGAACCAGTGAAATCAAGCAACCTGTCGGCTAGCGTACTCTTTCCATGATCTATATGTGCAATTATGCAGAAATTTCTAATATACTTCATTTATCCTTAAAATTTGTCCTTTTCCATGCGCTGCAAAAGTAAACAAATTTATTTCATAAAAAACGCAATTATTAATATCTAGATTTTTGTTGAATTAATTTTTTATTCTATATAATATCAACAAATTACGGGTTTTCAGTAGTCAAGTTTCCTACAATTGTTTTATGTTTGTAAGAACCAATTTGATGATAGCTATTCTGGAAAGAAAATATATAGTACGAATTCTTTTGATGATATGCTCAACCC
>JABDPN010000247.1 GCA_013042715.1 Flavobacteriaceae bacterium
AGCTAGTTGTAATCTGCCATTTTTGTAAAGATCTACTTGCTCAATTTTACCTAATATATTACCATGTAATGCCTTTTTCCAGAGGACTTTCCCCTTGTTTGAAATTAAATAAAGATTATTATTAACATCTTGAACAACAATATCGTATTGTCTGGTTTTATGATTTTTCACAAATTGAGGTGGCATAATAATATCTGCATCAAGCTTAACGCTAAATTCTTCAGAAATAGAGTTGCTAGAAACAAGAGATTTATTTTTATGTATAACAGCATTAAAATGCGAAAACGTATCGTCTTTTATAAACTGAAATGCAGATAATTTGTAGTTTTTTAGTGATGGTAAATCGTCTAGATTAAAGAGATTACTAAGTTTAGATTTCAAGGAATTGTTGTTAGTAAACACTAATATTGAAGACTCGTCACTAAGATTAGAAAAAGCATCTTTAAATTGATTAGATTGCGATAATACACTTCCATTTTTATAACTAGATATTATTTTTTCCAGAATTTCTGATTGCTTTGCAAACACAAAAAATTCGTCCAAATTTACATATTGTATTACACTATCGAGTTTAAAAAAGGGTTCAAAAGAATTCTTAAAAATAGAATCATTAGTAAATTCAAAAATATCTACATCTCTAAACGTGTTTAGTTTACTTCTGTTTAAGTTTAAGAACTCGTTTGTTGCATTAGCATCTAAAGAATGCAGAGCAATTATGTTTTGATTATCTATGCTTATTTTACCGACTTCATTTATGGTTTCAAATATGTCAAAATCAACAATACTGTCTTTCTTTTTGTTTAAAGCCTTTTTAAGTTTGTTATTAAACGTTTCGTAATTGCTAAACGTTATACTTATAGCAGATTCAAAATCTTCTGGAATGATATTTTGAAGACTATTCTCCTGGGGAATGTTTTGATTAAAAACATCTAAAAGATTTGGAATGGTATCGATTGACGATGTAATTCCATTAAACAAGATTTTGTCATGAGATACTTCGGAATCTAGCGTTAAAAAATTGCTAAACTTATTGTTTTTAATGCCTAAAAGTTGGTTTGTTAAACTATCTGTAGCTTTTTTAGGTAGTAAAATTGAAAAGGTTTTTTTAGAATTTGTAGTTTTAAATGAATCGCTAAAAGGTTGATTTTTTTTAGCTTCCACTTTACTTAATACTGTTCTTGATGTCGATCCAATAAAAATACTGTCAATGGTTTTTGTGAAGAAGTATGTTGTATCTAAGTCTTTAGTAAAAAGGCTATCTTTTAATCTAGTAATTAAAGTAAATTGTAAAGAATCGTTTTTGTTCTCAAGACAAATATATAAAGGGTTGGTTGTGTTGAGGTTCTCGAGTATGTTATTCTTTTTACTTAGTAGATTTGAAAATTTTAAAGGTTTAAATGAAGCTGTAAAGGCGTTGTTTTTTATATCACTTCTAAATGTTTCCAGATCATTTATTTTTAGAATAACGTCAGATGTTTCCGGTATCAATTGTGAAGCAGAAGTTATGTTTTGTTGTTTTGTTTGACAAGACAAAAACAATGTAAAAATTATAATTAGGACAAAAAAGTGCTTCATTCTTTAAGTAATAATGCTATTCAACAAATTTATAATTTAAAAATCAAAAGTTAACTGATCTGGTAATAGTTTAAATGATTTTCTATGGTATTTAGTAATACCATATTTTTTTATTGCCTCTCGATGTTCAACAGTTGGATAGCCTTTATTTTGCTTCCAGTTGTACATTGGAAATTCTTCGTGAATTTTTTCCATGTAAGCATCTCTGTAAGTTTTAGCCAATACAGAAGCAGCTGCAATGTTAAGATATTTTCCATCTCCTTTAATAATAGTTTGATAAGGAATGTTTTTTAAAGGTTTAAACTTATTACCATCAACACTTATAAATTCTACTTTTTTAAGTTGTAAAACAGATTTGTGCATAGCTAATATTGAAGCGTTTAAAATATTTATGTTATCTATTTCATCAGGTAAAACATGAGTAACACCAAATCTCACACTTTCAGTTTCAATAATTGGTTTTAAAAGTTTTCGTTTTTTTTCAGATAATTGTTTAGAATCATTTAATAAAGAATTTTCAAAATCACTTGGCAATATAACTGCAGCAGCAGTAACAGGACCAGCAAGACAGCCTCTACCAGCTTCGTCTGTGCCACATTCAAGATTAAATTGAGAAAATTTTAACTTTAGCATTTTAATATTAAAAATTTAAGAGCGTTAATTTTATAAAAATCCTTTAAAGTGTAAAAAAACAAAATAGATAGGATATTTACTATTTTTGCACGAAGTTTACAAACCTAAAGTTGAATGTTCTTTAATATTTCAATTATTAAAGAAAATGCATTTGTATGAAAAAATTTATTTTCTTGTTTACATTTCTTTTTGCTATATCGCTAACTGCACAAGAGCGACCACTAGTAAAAGAAAATTTCAAACGAGATAAATTGCTCAATAAACCTAACGACACAATTGGATTACGTAGTAGAAATCGTAAAAGTGTTCCTAAACAAAAAAAGGCTAAAATTGATCAATACTTAATTATATCTCGAGAATACGATACAACATATGTTGATACAAGTCTTACAATAACTAAAGACTATAAGTTTAATTATCTTAGAAATGACGATTTTGATGTTCTACCGTTTCAAAATATTGGTCAAACATACAATACACTCAGTTATGATTTTAGTGACACAAGGTTAACACCAAGATTTGCAGCTAGAGCAAAGCACTTTAATTTTAAGGAAATGGACGATATTAATTATTATAGAGTTCCAACGCCATTAACAGAATTAATGTTTAAAACTGCATTCGAGCAAGGACAATTATTAGAATCATTTTTTACTGTTAATACTTCTGAAAGATTTAACTTTTCAATTGCTTACAAAGGACTAAGATCTTTAGGAAAATATCAGCATACATTATCAAGTACAGGCAATTTTAGTTTTACAACAAATTATAGAACCAAAAATAATCGATACAATATAAGAGGTCATATTGTAATGCAAGACACATATAACGATGAAAATGGTGGTATCTCTGATGAGGATTTAGAAGATTTCGAAAATGGAAATCCAGAATTTACAGATAGATCATTATTCGATCCGATTTTTGAAAATGCTAATAATGAATTAAGAGGTAAACGATTTCATCTCGAACATAATTATAATATTGTACAACAAAACGATAGTTTAAGAAAGAATTATTTAAGTTTTGGTAATAAAGTAACATATAATGATAAGTATTATCAGTTTTTACAATCATCAACAAATAGCTATTTTGGAGATTCATTTACTACAAAAATTAACGACAAAGTAAAGCTAGAAGATTTCTATGGAGAACTTAATGTACAATACAAAAACAAAACATTAGGTGGGTTAAAAGGATTTATAGGTTATAATGATTTTAATTATGGGTACGATAAAATTATAATAGTAAACAGCAATACTTTAACAAATAGAATTAAAGGACAAGTCCTTCAAGTTGGTGGAGAGTATAAAAATAAAATTGGTGAATTTATTATATATGGTAAAGCAGGTTTAAATATAGCAGGTGATTTAGATGGAAATTACATAGATGGAAAAGCATCGTATAACTTTAGTGAAGATTATGAAGTTGAATTTGGATTAAATATTAATTCTAAGGCGCCAAATTATAATTATCAATTATATCAAAGTGATTATATAAACTATAATTGGTATAATAATTTCGAAAATGTACAGACCAAACAACTAAAAGGAGTTTTAAAAACATCAAAGTATGGTCTGGTGAGTTTTGATTATACAACAATTAATAACTACACTTACTTTTCAAAAAATGAAGAAGGAAATGTGAAACCGTTTCAAAATGATAACACGCTGAATTATTTCAGAATTAAATTTAGTAATGAAATTAAATTCGGAAAGTTCGCTCTCAACAATACAATTAGATATCAAAGTGTAGTAGATGGTGAAGGCATTTTAAATGTCCCTGAATTTGCAACACGTAATACACTTTATTATTCAAATCACTTTTTTGAGAAAAACGCATTGTTTCTTCAAACTGGAGTAACACTCAATTATTTCACATCCTATAATATGAATGCTTACGATCCTCTATTAGGAGAATTTTATGTTCAAAACAATACAGAGCTTGGAGAGTTTCCTAGATTAGACTTCTTCATTAACGCTAAAGTGCGGCAAACCAGAATCTATTTAAAAGCAGAACACCTCAATTCATCTTTCACAGGATACAATTATTATTCAGCACCAAACTATCCATACAGAGATTTTGTAGTAAGATTTGGAGTTGTTTGGAATTTCTTTTTATAGTTTTATAAGGTTTAAGTTATTGTTATTTAGCTTATTGGTTGAATTGTTATTTATTTTTATAAAAAAAGGTTGTAAAAGAGTTTGGTGTAAATAAAAAAGGTT
>JABDPN010000248.1 GCA_013042715.1 Flavobacteriaceae bacterium
AACCTTTTTTATTTACACCAAACTCTTTTACAACCTTTTTTTATAAAAATAAATAACAATTCAACCAATAAGCTAAATAACAATAACTTAAACCTTATAAAACTATAAAAAGAAATTCCAAACAACTATAATAAACATAAACCACACTGATTTATACATATATATTGTGTGTGTTATAATATCATATTATCTTTGCGCTTTAAATTACATCAATAATGATAAATATTACTTTACCTGATGGTAGTGTCAGATCTTATGAAAATGAAATAACAGCTAAAGATGTAGCAAAAGATATAAGTGAAGGATTTGCTAGGAATGTCATTTCAGCAAAATTTAATGATAAAGTTATTGAAACTGCTACAACTTTAACTGAAGATGGTAGTCTTATACTATATACATGGAGAGACAATGATGGTAAAAAAGCATTTTGGCACTCTTCTTCACATATTCTAGCTCAAGCTTTAGAGGAATTATATCCTGGAGTTAAACTTACTATTGGTCCTGCTATTGAAAATGGGTTTTATTATGATGTTGATTTAGGTGAATACACTATTTCTGATAAGGACTTTAAAAGTATTGAAGCTAAGATGCTTGAAATAGCAAGAGGTAAACATGATTTTAAAATGAAGTCTGTTTCAAAAGCTGATGCTTTATCATTTTACAAAAATCAGGTTAATGAATATAAGGTTGAATTAATTGAGAACTTAGAAGATGGAGATATTACCTTTTGTGATCATTCAACTTTTACAGACTTATGTAGAGGTGGACATATTCCAAATACAGGAATTGTTAAAGCAGTTAAAGTATTAAGTGTTGCAGGTGCTTATTGGAGAGGTGATGAAAACAAAAAGCAATTGACTCGAGTTTATGGTATATCATTTCCAAAACAAAAAGATCTAAAAGAATATTTAGAATTATTAGAAGAAGCAAAAAAACGAGATCATAGAAAACTAGGAAAACAATTAGAACTATTTACTTTTTCACAAAAAGTTGGTCAAGGATTACCGCTTTGGCTTCCTAAAGGAACTTCATTACGAAATAGACTAGAAGATTTTCTTAAGAAAGCTCAGCAAAAAGCTGGTTACGAAATGGTTATCACTCCACATATTGGTCAAAAAGAATTATATATAACTTCTGGTCATTATGCAAAATATGGAGAGGATAGCTTTCAACCTATAAAAACTCCAAAATTAGACGAGGAATTTTTACTTAAACCTATGAATTGCCCTCATCATTGCGAGATATATAATTCTAAACCTTGGAGCTACAAAGAGCTACCAAAGCGTTATGCGGAATTTGGAACTGTTTATCGTTACGAGCAAAGTGGTGAATTACACGGTCTAACCAGAGTAAGAGGTTTTACTCAAGATGATGCACATATATTTTGTACACCAGATCAACTAGATGCTGAATTTAAAAAAGTTATTGATTTAGTTCTTTATGTATTTGGGTCTTTAGGTTTTGATAATTTCACAGCTCAAGTTTCTGTAAGAGATCTAGAAAATCCCGAAAAATATATAGGAGCACCTGAAAACTGGGAAAAAGCAGAGCAAGCTATAATAAATGCTGCTAAAGATAAAAGCTTAGATTTTGTTATTGAAAGTGGAGAAGCAGCATTTTATGGTCCTAAACTGGATTTTATGGTTAAAGATGCATTGGGAAGACAATGGCAATTAGGAACAATTCAAGTAGATTACAACCTTCCAGAACGTTTTGAATTATCATACAAAGGCAGTGATAATGAGCTACACAGACCAGTAATGATACATCGTGCTCCTTTTGGAAGTATGGAAAGATTTATAGCAATTTTGTTAGAACATACAGCAGGTAATTTCCCGCTTTGGTTAATACCTGAACAAGTTATTATCCTCACTATTAGCGAGAAATATGAAAAATATGCTGAAAAAGTTTTAAATTTATTAGAAAATAACGAAATTCGCGCCCACGTTGACAATAGAAATGAAACCATGGGGAAAAAGATTCGCGATGCCGAATTGAACAAAATCCCATTCATGATTATTGTTGGTGAAAACGAAGAAAAAGAGAATAGAATTAGTGTTCGTAGACATGGTGGAGAAGATTTAGGCATGATTAGTGTAGTAGATTTTTCAGAAATTGTTGAAAACGAAATAAGTAAAACCTTAAAACAATTTTAATAAGTTTAATTAAAAATTAAGAGCCATAGCAATACGTAGAAGAAAAAACAGACGTCCTCTAAGAGAAATAAAAGAGGACAAACACAGAATTAACAATAAAATCACAGCTAGAGAATTACGTCTGGTAGGTGATAATGTGGAGATTGGAATCTACACTTTACCCAATGCATTAAGAATTGCAGAAGAACAAGGATTAGATTTAGTTGAAATATCACCAAAAGCAAATCCTCCTGTTTGTAAAGTAATGGATTACAAAAAATTTCTTTACGAGCAGAAAAAACGTGAAAAAGCATTAAAGGCTAAGGCGACTAAGGTAACTATAAAAGAAATAAGATTTGGTCCTCAAACAGATGACCATGATTATAACTTTAAAAAGAAACATGCTGAGAAGTTCTTAAAAGATGGTGCAAAGCTTAAAGCTTTTGTATTCTTTAAAGGACGATCAATAATTTATAAAGATCAAGGTGAGATCTTACTTTTAAGACTAGCTCAAGATTTAGAGGAGTATGGTAAAGTAGAACAAATGCCAAAATTGGAAGGTAAACGTATGACTATGTTTATTACTCCAATAAAGAAAAAATAGAATAAGCGATAAGTAAATAAATAAAAGGAAAAATGCCTAAAATGAAAACAAAATCTAGTGCCAAAAAGCGTTTTAAGCTTACAGGCTCTGGTAAGATCAAGAGAAAGCACGCTTTTAAAAGTCATATCTTAACAAAGAAGTCTAAAAAGCGTAAGCTTGCATTAACTCATAGTACATTAGTGCATGAGCACGATGAAAATAGCATTAAGCAACAATTACGTTTAAAGTAATAATCGCTTAGGTTAAAATTATTTATAAACCCTGGAGTTAGGCTTTACAAGTGTTATTAAATTAACCGCCTACTACAAAAAAATTTAAAATTATGCCAAGATCAGTAAATTCAGTTGCAAAGAGAGCCAGAAGAAAAAAGGTTCTTAAGCAAGCAAAAGGTTACTTTGGAAGACGTAAAAACGTTTGGACAGTAGCAAAAAATGCGGTTGACAAAGCGATGCAATATTCGTACAGAGATCGCAGAAATAAAAAAAGAACTTTCCGTGCACTATGGATACAACGTATTAACGCTGGAGCTAGAGAACATGGATTGTCTTATTCTCAATTTATGGGGAAATTAAAAGCTAACAATGTAGAATTAAACCGTAAGGTTTTAGCAGACTTAGCGATGAATAACCCTGAAGCTTTTAAAGCTATTGTAGAAAAAGTTAAATAAGGCAATTAGCCTATTGTATAATAATATTCGCTTATTTTAAAAATCCGGTTCTATATGAATCGGATTTTTTTAATCTTTAAATATGAATTTAGAAAACATAAAACTTGTTATTACAGATATGGATGGAACCTTACTTAATTCTAAGCACGAAGTAAGTTCTAAATTTCTAAATCAGTTTAAAAAACTACAACAACTAGGAGTTTTATTTGTAGTTGCAAGTGGCAGGCCATTTTACAGCATTAAAGATAAACTAAATACTATTAAAAAAGATATTATTATAGTTGCTGAAAATGGAGGCATTGTAGCAGACAGTTCTAAAATATTAGCATCTAAAAGTATGTCGATGGATGTTGTAAAAGCTATTGCCCATGCTATAGATACATTTCAAGATATAATAACCATATATTGTACAAAAAACAAAGCCTACATAAAGCAAACTTCAGAAGAAAATATTAACCAAGTAAAAGAATTTTATTCAAACTACGAACTAATAAACTCAGCTTCAGAAATTAATAATGAAGTCGTTAAAATAGCTTTGTATCATGAAAGAAGTTCTGAAACTTATATCTATCCATATGTCAAAAAGTTTAATACAGAAAATAAAGTCATAATATCTTCTCCAAATTGGGTAGATATTTCTGTAGAAGGTATTAATAAGGGAAATGCACTAAGACTTATTCAAGAAAAATATAGTATAACTAAATCTGAAACTTTAGCCTTTGGAGATTATAATAATGACCTTGAAATGCTACAAGAAGCAACATTTAGTTTTGCTATGGAAAATGCACATGAAGATGTCAAATCTATAGCAAAATATAACACAACTAGTAATAATGATTTTGGTGTAGAACGAATATTAGATACACTAATAACACAAAAAACTAATTACCAAAAGCAGTAACAATCAGATTTCTGCAAGAAGCATAGTTTCTATGCTCGCAAAGATATATACCTTGCCAAGTTCCCAAATTTGTTCTTCCATTAGTAATTGGAATTTGTACACTTGTACCTAATAATGATGATTTAATATGTGCTGGCATATCGTCTGAACCTTCAAACGTATGTTTATAGTAAGATTGATTTTCTGGAACCATTTGATTAAAATGGCTTTCAAAATCTTGTCTAACGGTATAATCTGCATTTTCATTTATAGTTAAACTAGCTGAAGTATGCTTTATAAAAACATGTAGCTGTCCAACTTTTAAATGCTTTAATTCAGGAATTTGAGATAAAATTTCATCAGTAATTAAATGAAAACCTCTTGAATACGATTTTAACCTAATCTCTTTTTGAAAAAACTGCATAAATTAAGTTTTTTGTTTCTTTTTACGTGCTGCAGGAAATAAAACATTATTTAATATAAGCCTATAACCTGGAGATGTAGGATGTAAATCTAGTTCTGTTTTTGGGTCTCCTACTCTATGTGTATAATCTTCAGGATCATGTCCTCCATAAAATGTAAAAAACCCTTTGCCATTTATACCATGAATATACTTTGCTTCTCCATTGGTTTTGTTTTCACCAAGAACCAAAACTTTAGACTTAACATGTTCTCTTGTAAAAGCTGTTGTTTGCCCCATAAAACCTTTTACTAAAGCTGTATGGTTTTGACATAACATTGTTGGTATAGGATCCCATTTAGCAGAAAAATCCATAAGTGTAAAATAGTCCGTTTCCTTTGGTATATTACGTTTTGCTGAAGTATCAATACTTGAAAACTCATATACATTTGGACTGCGTTCAAGTATAAAATCTGTAAAAGCAAATGTTTTAGAAAAATCTATTTTACTTTGATAATTTGGTTCACTACTATCTCCATCAAACATAGGTTCACATATATCTATACCATCTGCTGACAATGCAATGTCAAAACTATCTGTAGCACTACACATAGCAAACATAAAACCTCCTCCAATAACGTATTCTCTAATTTTTTTAGCAACATCTCGTTTTGATTCCGAAACTTTACTATAACCTAATTTAGCAGCTAAAGTTTCTGCGTTTTTCTTCTCTTCTATATACCAAGCAGCACTTCTATAGCTTCTGTAAAATTTACCAAATTGTCCTGTAAAATCTTCATGATGTAGATGTAACCAATCAAAAAGTAATAACCCGTCATTTAGAACTTCTTCATCGTAAACAATTTCATAAGGAATTTCAGCATAAGTTAATACCATTGTTACTGCATCATCCCAAGGTTGTTTTCCCATTGGTGTATAGACTGCAATTTTTGGGGCTTTTTCTAATACAACAGCTTCCATGTTTTTACTTGGACTGCTAATTTCTAATAGAATACTTGCTGCTTTCGATTCGCTAATAATCTCAAAAGAAACACCTCTAATTTGGCATTCCTTTACAATTTCATCAAAATGAGGTAAAAGAAAAGAACCACCTTTATAATTCAACAACCATTTTACTTTTTGTTGCTTTTCTAATGTCCAATAGGTTATACCATAAGCTTTTAAATGGTTTTTCTGACCATCTGCATCCATAGGAATTAAAATATAGGATGCATTTGTTTGAAAAGACACAAACAATACTAATATGAAAAGATATCGTTTCATAAACGAAATATACTTAAAAATAATTCTACAGGATAAGCTTTAAAAAAATATTAACCTTATTTAATTGGTATTAGAATGGTATATCATCTTCATTTTCTTCCGAAGCGTCAAATGCTTGATCTGAAGTTGGGAATACATCTGGTTTAAATGTATCGTCGTTTGCAGCATTCATTTTAGATTGAAATTCTTGATTATAAGGTGTATCAAAATCATCAAGATTATCAAATTTACCAAGATGTGCAGTAAATTTCAGTCTTATACTATCTAAACTACCATTCCTATGCTTTGCAATAATAAACTCTGCTTGACCTTCTGTAGGAGATCTATCCTCATCATCCCATTCATCAATCTTATAATATTCTGGTCTATAAATAAATGATACTATATCTGCATCTTGTTCTATTGCTCCAGATTCACGTAAATCAGATAGTATAGGTCTTTTACTTCCACCACGCGTTTCTACAGCACGAGATAATTGCGAAAGTGCTATAACTGGAACATTCAATTCTTTTGCTAGGGCTTTAAGGTTACGAGAAATCATGGATATTTCTTGCTCTCTATTACCTCCTTTTTGATTACCACCTGCTGTCATTAATTGTAAATAATCAATAATAATAAGCTTAATACCATATTGAGAAGCAAGTCTTCTAGCTTTTGCTCGTAAGTCAAAAATGGATAACGAGGGTGTATCATCAATATACAAAGGTGCTTTTTCCAATCCTTTTACTTTTACATTTAGTGCTTCCCATTCATGCTTTTCTAATCGTCCTGTTCTTAGTTTTTCTGAAGATAATTCTGTTTCACTAGAAATAAGTCTTGTAATTAATTGTACTGAAGCCATTTCCAAAGAGAAAAATGCAACAGGTATATTTTGATTCACAGCAATATTTTTTGCCATTGAAAGTGTTAAAGCTGTTTTTCCCATACCTGGACGTGCTGCAACAATTATTAAGTCACTTGGTTGCCATCCAGATGTTAGTTTATCCAGCTTATCGAAACCAGAAGGAATTCCGCTTAAACCTTCTTTGTTCGCTATTTCCTGAATTCTATTTTTAGCCTGAATTACTAATTCTTGAGCAGTTTCTGAAGAACGTTTTAAGTTACCCTGTGTAACATCATAAAGTTTAGCTTCAGCAGTATCAAGTAAATCAAATACATCTTTAGCTTCGTCGTAAGCATCTTCAATGATTTCGCTTGAAATTTTTATCAGACTACGCTGAATAAATTTTTGCAATATAATTCGCGCATGAAATTCAATATGTGCAGAAGAAGATACTTTTTGTGTTAAGGATATTAAATAAAAATCACCACCAACTAAATCGAGTTTTCCACTTTTTTTAAGTTGAGATGAAACAGTTAGCAAATCTACTGGCTCGCTACTTTCAAATAGTGTAAATATTGCTTCAAAAATATATTGATGCGATTCCTTATAAAAAGCATCAGGTGTTAAAATATCTATAACCTCATCTACTCCTTTTTTGTCAATCATCATAGCACCAAGTACAACCTCTTCCAAATCTAAAGCTTGTGGTGGTACTTTACCTCTTTCAAGATTTATAATAGTACTTTTATCGACTTTAAAACCTTGTAATTGATTAGGTTGCTTCATTTTTAACGTATTATTAGAATTGTTATAGTTAGATTTTCCACCAAGTATACTTTTGGTAAAAAGAACGGTTCTGTTATTAATTTTGAATTAACGAATGTAATTAAAAACTAAAGACATTAATAGTTTAAAACAGCAACATTGTCCACTTAAAATTAACATTACAACTGTTAACAAGTTAAAAAAATTGTTGATAAGGCAAAAAAAATCCGAAGTAAAAACCTTCGGATTTTTTTTAGTCTTGATTATTAACGAACTAGTTTTTATAAACACCCATATTTGCATATTTATCCATGCGTTGTTTTACTAATTCTTTCTCTGATAGACCTTTAAGTTGTTCATAAGATTTTATAATAGCATCTCTAACAGTAATAAAAGTTGTTTCTCTATCTCTATGTGCTCCACCTATAGGTTCTTTAACTATTTCGTCTATAAGCTTCATCTTCTTCATGTCTTTTGCTGTAAGCTTTAAAGCCTCTGCTGCTTGCTCTTTGTATTCCCAACTTCTCCATAAAATTGATGAACAAGATTCTGGAGAAATTACAGAATACCAAGTATTTTCTAACATAAGTACTTTGTCTCCAACACCAATACCTAATGCACCTCCAGAAGCACCTTCACCTATAATTACAGTAATAATTGGAACTTTTAAACGTGTCATTTCTAGAATGTTTCTAGCAATAGCTTCACCTTGTCCGCGTTCTTCTGCTTCTAAACCAGGATATGCTCCTGGAGTATCTAGTAGAGTAACAACTGGAATCCCAAATTTTTCAGCAGATTTCATTAAACGCAATGCTTTTCTGTAACCTTCTGGATTTGCCATTCCAAAGTTTCTATACTGACGTGTTTTAGTATTATAACCTTTTTGTTGACCTATAAACATATAGCTTTGTTCTCCAATTTTTCCTAATCCCCCAATCATTGCTTTATCATCTTTAAAATTGCGATCACCATGTAATTCTAAAAAGCTTTCACCTAAAATAGCATTGAAATAGTCTAATGTATAAGGTCTATTAGGATGACGTGACATCTGAACACGTTGCCAAGGTGTAAGGTTATTATAAATTTCCTTTTTAGTAGCATTTAGTTTCTTTTCTATCTGCTTACAAGTTTCAGTAACGTCTACTTCACTCTCTTCACCAATTATTTGGCATTTTGATAATTGTTCCTCCAATTCTTTAATTGGGAGCTCAAATTCTAAATATTCCATAGAAATTTAAGTTTAGTTAGTTAGCATACAAAGCTACATATTTTTATTTTGAAATTAAATATTAATTCTTTTGAAGATTTTTTGCAGATTTTGAATTTTTAATGATTCCGTTTAATAAAACTGTAGATATAATAAGAATTGCACCATAATAAAACTGTGAACTCATTATTTCGTTTTCCGGAGTTAATAGTAATGCTAATAAGATTCCATAAACAGGTTCGAGATTGTATGTTAGCATTACTGTATAAGGTGTTAAATAACGCATAACATGAACTACTCCAATAAATGCATATGCAGTACATACTGATGCAAGAGTAAAAATGTAAATCCAGTCTAAATTAGATAATATAAAAAACTTTTCAGTGAAGCCTCCTTTGAATAGAAATATAAATAACGATATAAAAAAAACACCACTTATAAATTCATACATAGAAATTGTTGAAGCGTTGTAGTTTTTTACAAATTGCCCATTCACAACTGCAAATAGTGTTGAAAATAAAGCTGATATTATACCAAGGATAATTCCGTTTAAATATTTTAACTCACTTTGGGTAATTAACCAAACACCTAAAATTACTATTAAGCCAAAAGCTATTTCATACTTAATAATTTTTCTTCTAAAAAATATTGGCTCTATAAATGAAGCGAAAAAAGCTCCAGTTGAAAACATCGCTAATGCTATGGAAACATTAGATTGATTTATAGATTCAAAAAAAGTTATCCAATGTATTGCAATTAGTATACCAGCAACCGAAAATTTAAGAATTGCAGCAATACCAACATTCAATGAGATTTTACTTAATTTAATAAAGATATACATGAGTACACCAGCAATAATCATTCTGTACCAAACTAAAGAAATCGAATCTATAGAAATCTCTTTACCTAAAATTGCTGTAAATCCTGCTATAAATACAAGTAAATGTAAATGAAGATAATTCTTGGTTTTAGCTTTTAGCATTATACAAAAGATATACTGCTAATATACCAAATACAACGTTAGGTAACCAAACAGCAACTTCTGGTGGAAAATCAGATTGTTCTGCCATAACTCCAAAAATCTTATCGAAGAAAACATATACCATAGCAATTCCTATACCAACAGCAAGATTAATTCCCATTCCTCCTCGTCTTTTTATTGAAGATACTGCAACAGCAATAATGGTTAAGATAAAAACAGAAACTGGTAAACTCCATTTTTTGTATTTCACAACTTTATAACGTCCAATATTAGAAGCTCCTCTTGACTCTTCTTTTTCTATAAAATCTGATAATTCTCTGTAACTTAACGTCTCTGCAAAGTATACAACAGGTGTCAAGTCTTCTAAATCGAACTCAAAAATAGTATCTTTTCGTCTTTGTCTAATTATGGTATCTTCGTTTTCTCCAATAATTCGCTTAGAATAATTTATTAATCTGTATAAACTATCTTCTTCTCTGTAGCGTATACTGTTAGCTTCAATTTTATATATAAGTTTATTGCCTTCAAAGTGTTCTAATGTAAAGTTACTTCCTGTTTTGTTTCTCGTATTAAAACTACTCACATATATGTAATCGTTATCATTAATCTGTCTGAAAATATTTTGTGTTTGTTTATCTTTTTTATTCTTTTTAAAATATTGAAAAGTAAACTCATTAAAACCCTTACTAGCCTCTGGAGCTAAAAACATTCCTAATATTAATGCAAAAGCTGCAACAATGGTCGCACCAATAAAATAAGGTCTTAAAAATCTCCAGAATGATACTCCAGAACTTAAAAAAGCAATAACTTCTGTATTATTGGCTAGTTTAGAGGTAAACCATATTACACTTAAAAATAAAAATAGAGGAAATAATAAATTGGCAAAATAAATGGTGAAATCTAAATAATATTGCGCAACTGCTCCAAAAGGCACTTCGTTTTCTAAAATCTTATCGATTTTTTCAGCAAGATTTACGGTTATTCCAATTGGAATAAACAAGGCTAACATTATAATGAAAGTAAACAAATAACGTTTTAATATGTACCAATCAAGTATCTTCATTTATTATAAACGCTTATCCATTTGTTTTACCATTTTGTCTTTCCATATTCTAAAATCTCCCGCTAATATATGTTTTCTAGCTTCGCGAACCAACCATAAATAAAAACCTAAATTATGAATAGATGCTATTTGTTTACCTAAGAATTCATTTGCAGCAAATAAATGACGTAAATAAGCTTTACTATATTCTGTATCGACAAAAGTAATTCCCATTTCATCTATTTGCGAAAAGTCGTCTTCCCACTTTTTATTTTTAATATTAATAGTTCCATGAGCTGTAAATAACATACCATTTCTTGCATTTCTTGTTGGCATGACGCAATCAAACATATCAATACCTAGAGCAATATTTTCTAAGATATTAATTGGTGTACCAACTCCCATTAAATAACGTGGTTTGTGTTTTGGCAAAATATCACAAACAACTTCTGTCATGATATACATTTCTTCTGCTGGTTCACCTACAGATAATCCACCAATAGCATTACCTTCTGCTCCTACATTTGAGACGTATTCTGCAGATTGCTTTCTTAGATCTTTGTAAGTACTCCCTTGAACTATAGGAAAAAAAGATTGAGAATAATTATATTTATATGGTGTTTTTTCTAAGTGGTTAATACATCTATCTAACCAACGATGCGTCATATGCATACTGCGCTTTGCATAATTATAATCACAAGGATAAGGTGTGCATTCATCAAAAGCCATAATTATATCTGCACCAATTGTTCGCTGTATTTCCATGACGTTTTCTGGAGTAAAAGTATGGTAACTTCCATCAATATGACTTTTAAATTTCACTCCTTCTTCTTTAATTTTTCTATTTGCAGAGAGGGAATATACCTGGTAACCTCCAGAATCTGTTAAGATATTTCTATCCCAATTCATGAACTTATGGAGACCACCTGCTTCTTCTAAAATTTGTGTTTTAGGTCTTAAAAATAAATGGTATGTATTTCCTAAAATAATATCAGGGTTGATATCGTTTTTAAGCTCACGTTGATGAACACCTTTAACAGAAGCTACAGTACCTACTGGCATAAAAATTGGTGTTTCAATTTCACCATGATCTGTAGTTATAACTCCTGCTCTTGCTTTACTTTGAGCGTCTTCTGCTTTTAAATCAAAAATCATAAAAAACG
Source organism: Flavobacteriaceae bacterium (assembly GCA_013042715.1). Lineage (GTDB taxonomy): Bacteria > Bacteroidota > Bacteroidia > Flavobacteriales > Flavobacteriaceae > Site-B15. The sequence goes on from JABDPN010000248.1 coordinate 11,953, forward strand.
TATAGAATGGCAAAGATAATTATCTTATTATTCTAACAATTAATATTCTAATTTAATTAACTTATTAACAATTAGTACTGCTTTTCAACAATACATAAAACATTGAATAAATTAGGTTATTTTTCTTTTCCTAAAGTGTTTTAAAAACTTATTTTTGAACTCAATAATACCAACTTCAACTATATGTCAGACATACATCAATTAGAACAATTAACCACACAAGTAAGAAGAGATATTTTAAGAATGGTACATAAAGTAAATTCTGGACATCCAGGAGGTTCTTTAGGTTGTGCAGAATTCCTTGTTACATTATTCAATAATATACTAGATAGAAAAAAAGGTTTTGAAATGGACGGTATTGAAGAAGATATCTTCTTTCTTTCAAATGGTCACATATCTCCAGTTTTTTATAGTGTACTTTCGCGAGCTGATTACTTTCCTGTAGAAGAATTAAACACATTTAGATTACTTAATTCTAGACTACAAGGACATCCAACAACTCACGAAGGTTTACCTGGAATTAGAGTGGCGTCAGGTTCTCTAGGTCAAGGACTTTCTGTATCAATTGGAGCTGCACAAGCAAAAAAGCTTAACAATGATTCTAAACTTGTTTATGCATTACTTGGTGATGGTGAATTACAAGAAGGGCAGAATTGGGAAGCAATTATGTATGCTTCTGCTAAAAAAGTAGATAACCTAATTACAACCGTTGACTTAAATGGAAAACAAATAGATGGTGAAACTTCTGATGTCTTAAATTTAGGTGACCTAAAATCTAAATTTATGGCTTTTGATTGGGAAGTTATTGAAATAAAAGAAGGAAACAACATTTCTTCAATTATTAAAGGTATGACAAAAGCAAAAGCATTAACTGGAAATGGGAAACCCGTTTGTGTTCTTCTAGAAACCGAAATGGGTAATGGTGTAGATTTTATGATGTACACTCATGCATGGCATGGAAAAGCACCTAACGACGAGCAATTAGCAAGCGCATTGGGACAAAATCCTAAAACTTTAGGTGACTATTAATCCACTTACAAAACAAAACATGAAAACATATACATACACAGAAAAAAAAGATACAAGAAGTGGTTTTGGTGCAGGTTTAGCAGAATTAGGAAGAACTAACCCAAATGTTGTTGCCTTATGTGCAGACCTCATTGGTTCATTAAAAATGGATACCTTTAAAAAAGAAAATCCAGAACGATTCTTTCAAGTTGGAATTGCAGAAGCAAATATGATGGGAATTGCAGCTGGTTTAACTGTTGGAGGTAAAATTCCGTTTACAGGAACCTTTGCAAATTTTTCGACTGGACGCGTTTACGATCAAATTCGTCAATCCATTGCCTATTCTCATAAAAATGTAAAAATTTGTGCTTCTCACGCAGGATTAACTCTTGGCGAAGATGGTGCGACACATCAAATTTTAGAAGATATTGGGCTCATGAAAATGTTACCTGGGATGGTTGTTATTAATACATGTGATTACAATCAAACTAAAGCAGCTACTTTAGCAATAGCAGATTATAAAGGTCCTGTTTATTTACGTTTTGGTCGCCCTTCTGTACCAATTTTCACTCCTGAAGATCAAAAATTTGAAATTGGTAAAGCTATTCAGTTACAAGAAGGAAACGATGTTACAATAGTAGCTACAGGACACCTTGTATGGGAAGCATTAGAAGCTGCTAAACAACTTCATGAAGAAGGTATTAATGCAGATGTTATAAATATTCATACTATCAAACCTTTAGATGAAAGTGCTATATTAAATTCTGTCGCAAAAACGGGTTGTATTGTTAGTTGTGAAGAGCATAACTATTATGGTGGTTTAGGTGAAAGCATTGCTAGAATATTATCACTTAATAATCCAACTCCACAAGAATATGTTGCCACAAATGATACTTTTGGTGAATCTGGAACTCCTGCACAATTGATGGCTAAGTATGGATTAGATAGTAAAGCCATAGTTGAGAAAGCAAAAGCTGTTGTGACAAGAAAATAAAAATCCTTTAAAAACGTTTTACATCATAAATCAGAAAATGATATACTTATGAGAAAATTAGTTTTATTAGTTTTATTTACAAGCACAAGTCTATTAGTATTCACACAAAACACCGAATGGGGAATTAAAGCTGGACTTAATTATAATGCTAATGGCGATTATTTTGATTCTGTTTTAGATACGTCTGAGAATCCAGACAGAAATATTGGATTTCATTTAGGGCTTTTTGGGAAAATTGGTCGAGACTTATATTTTAAACCAGAACTTGTATATACAAGTACAAAAAGCGACTATGATAGTGGAGGTTTTAGTATGAAAAAAATTGATGCTCCATTATTAGTAGGTGTCAAAGTTTTAGGTCCAATTGCAGTTTTTGGAGGACCTTCATTACAATATATATTGGATACAGATTCAGGAATTTCTGGAATATCAATAAACGAAGTAGAAAATGATTTCTCTGTTGGTCTAAATTTTGGCGTTGCATTAAATTTTGAAAAATTTGGAATTGATGTCAGATATGAAAGAGGCTTTAATGAGAATGAAGCAACATTTTTAGATAATAATGGACTAGACATTAACGACAGGTTAGATACAAGACCTGAACAAATAATATTAAGTTTATCACTTAATTTATAATTAAGTATTAACAAAAAAGCCGCAATATTAATATTGCGGCTTTTTTATATCATTTTAATTATTACTCATCACAATCTGGAATACCATTTTGGTCTTCGTCAACAGCATTGGAACAATCATCGTCTTCATCTAAATAATTTGGAACACCATCACCATCTGAATCATCATTTGTTGGGTCGCCATCACCAATATCGTTAGTTGGGTCACCATCGCCATCTGCATCATCATTTAAATCAGTATCGGGTTCAAGGTCTTCTAATCGTGTTAAGACTCCATCACCGTCATCATCTATATCTTCGTAATTTGGAAAAACATCTTCATCTGTATTATCATTTAAAAGGTCTAAATCGTCATTTAAATCTTCTAAATATGATGGAATGTTATCAAAATCATGGTCATTGACTTCAGTTTGGTAAAACTCAAATCTAAAAATTAAATTAGAATAAGGATTAATACCTATTGCTCCTCCAGAGAAATAACCTAAGCCAGAAGGTAAAAACATAACGCCTACTCCTGCATTAGTAAAGTCTACAGTTCCATCTTGATTTAATATAAACATTTCTGCTGTATTAAATTCTGGTAAAACTCTTCTCCATCCTGGAACTAATGTAGACAAGTCGAGTAAAACAGGATTAACAGTACTATCAAAAACTTCTTCATCCTGAGTATTTCCTTTATAATTTATTCTAATATTATCTGGAAAGTTTGGAGTTTCATCTCCACCACCTTGGTTTATTCTTAGAATATAATATGTATAATCAGTTTCTTCATAAACTGTACTTCTAGTCTCGACAGCATCTATTAATAATGTATTGTTTTCTGGATCAGGTAATGCTAAATAATTACCATTTTCATCTGTAGGTAATTCAGAAATGATTATATCATCCATACTTGGATTAGTGTTTCCATTAAAAAAACTAGAGTTATAATAATGTGTTTCAAGATAACCTACTAAAGAATCATTATCCAGTATTTGTTGCTCTCCTCTATCTCTAGGTGGACTTGCTGTAGCATCATCATCATCATCTCCACATGCGCCAAGAGTCAATAAAACTAATAGTAAATAAAGAAAATTGAATTTGTTATTCATATTTATTTTTTTTCAGGTTGCAAGATACAATTTTATACTATTTTAGTACAATACAATTAACGTAGATTTAATCTTTTTATGCGAATAGATAAATTTCTTTGGTGTGTAAGATATTTTAAAACTAGAGGTATAGCTACAACAGCTTGTAAAAAAGGACATGTAAAGGTTAATGGAGATGTTATAAAACCTAGTAGAGAAGTATATCCAACTGATAAAGTTGAATTGCGAAAAAACCAAATTAATTATCAATTTATAATCAATGATATTCCACCAAATCGTGTTGGAGCAAAATTAGTTGATATTTACAGGACTGATACTACTCCTAAAGAGGCATTTGAAACGCAAGAATTATTAAAAATCTCTAAAGATTATTATCGTAAGAAAGGTACAGGAAGACCTACTAAAAAAGACAGAAGAGACATAGAAGACTATATTGATGAAAACTAATTTTGACAAATCTTATTGGGAGAAGAAATATAAAACTCAATCTACAGGTTGGGATCTTGGTGAAATTTCTACACCACTTAAAAACTATATTGATCAATTAGATAATAAAGATTTAAATATTTTAATTCCTGGAGCTGGTCATGCACATGAAGCAGAATATTTATGGAAAAATGGCTTTAAAAATATAACCATAGTTGATATCGCAAAACCACCTTTGACTAATTTTAAAAAAAGAGTTTCAAGTTTTCCTTTAAAAAAATTAGTGGAACTAGATTTTTTTAAAATAGAAGGTGAATTTGATTTGATTATAGAACAAACATTTTTTTGTGCGTTACATCCTTCTTTAAGAAGAAATTATGTTTTTCAAACTCACTCTCTATTAAAACCTAATGGGAAATTGGCTGGATTATTATTTAATTTTCCTTTAACGCATGAAGGTCCACCATTTGGAGGAAGTAAAAAAGAGTATGAAAAACTATTTAAACCTTATTATAATATTAATATATTAGAAGAAGCACATAACTCAATAAAATCGAGACAGAATAGAGAACTGTTTTTTATCTTTGAAAAAAAATAATCTGTATGGCATTACAAGAGAACAGTATATTATCTCACGATGAAATAAATCGTAAAATTACACGAATTGCCTATCAAATATACGAATGCAACGTTAACGAAAAAGAAATAATTATAGCTGGAATAGCTGAGAATGGATATGTTTTTGCAAAAAAACTTAAAACAAGTCTTGAAAAAATATCTAGTATAAAACCTGTTTTATGCGAAGTAAAAATTGACAAAAAAAATCCCCAAGAAACTATTTTAACTTCCATAAAAGAGACAAATTACGCAAACAAATCTGTTATTCTGGTTGATGACGTTTTAAATTCTGGTACAACTTTAATTTATAGTGTAAAACATTTTTTAAATGTTCCACTAAAGCAATTTAAAACTGCAGTTTTAATTAATAGAAATCATAAAAAATATCCTGTAAAAGCAGATTTTAAAGGTATTTCACTTTCAACTTCTTTAAATCATCATGTTGAAGTGGTATTAAAAGGCAAAAAAATGGCAGCCTATTTAGAATAATTTAAATACTATTTCTTCAATAACTTTATCAATAGATTTTGAATCTGTTTCAATAGTATAGTCTGCTTTACTATAAAAAGGTGAGCGTTCAAAGAGATGTTTTCCAATAAATTCTGATAATTCTTCTTTAGTATTTAAGTGAGAAATCAAAGGTCGTTTTGCATTTTCTAAAAGTAATCTATCACAAAGTGTTTTAATAGTTGCTTTTAAATAAATAGATACTAAATTTTTAGAATTAATTATACTATCCATGTTATTACTATAACAAGGTGTTCCACCTCCTAATGCTAATACCACATGATCTTGTTTTGATAATAAGGAATTTAAGTGATCCGTTTCTAATTTTCTAAAATAAATTTCGCCTTTATTTTTAAAAATATTAGATACTGACATGTTTTCCTTTTCCTCAATATAATCATCTAAATCTATAAAATTATAGTTTAGCATTAAAGCTAATTTTCTCCCAATTTGAGACTTACCACTTGCCATATAACCAATCAAGACTAATACCATATTTGCGCTTAAAAAATAATAGTCCTTACAAGAACTCTTTGACAACAAAAAAACAAAAAAATACCTAAAAAAAGTATTGTTTTATTAATTAAACATTTTATATTTGCACCCTCATTATAGAAATGTAATGGACCTGGTAGCTCAGTTGGTAGAGCATCTCCCTTTTAAGGAGAGGGTCCTGGGTTCGAGCCCCAGCCAGGTCACTAAAGTTAAGCAAATTGCTTAACTTTTTTTATTTTTAAAACACTTCTTTTTTGCGCACGTGGCGGAATTGGTAGACGCGCTAGGTTGAGGGCCTAGTGACCGCTTTTGGTCGTGGAAGTTCGAGTCTTCTCGTGCGCACTTTTTCTTTTTTTATGATAATTTTTTGATTTCATTACACAATAATTTGTATTTTTGTTTAATATAATTTATCTATTCATGAACAAAATTAAAAACGATTTTAGTATTAAAGATCTTGAAAACCTTTCAGGAATTAAGGCTCACACCATTAGAATATGGGAAAAGCGTTATAATTTACTACACCCTAAACGTACAGATACAAATATTAGACATTACAGCTTAGCTAGTTTACAAAAATTATTAAATATAGCTTACCTTAATAATAATGGAATAAAAATTTCAAAAATCGCCAAATTAAAAGAGAATGAAATCCCTGTTACTGTAAGAGAAATTGCATCAAGAGGTAAAGTTGAGAATCATGCAATAAACGCGCTAAAACTAGCAATGTTAAATTTTGATCAAGTACTCTTCTACAAAACTTATAATGGTCTAATTCAAGAAAAGTCTTTTCGATCAATTTTTTATGATGTTTTTCTTCCTCTATTAAATGAGATTGGTTTGTTATGGCAAACAGATACCATTACTCCTGCTCATGAACACTTTTTAACTGTTCACATGAAGCAAAAAATATTAATTAATATTGAAAAACTTCAAAACTTAGAACCAAAACCAATTTCTAAAACATTTGTGTTGTATTTACCAGAAAACGAAATACACGATATTGGGTTGCTTTTTATTAATTATGAATTAAGAAGCAGAGGCTTTCATACTATATTTTTAGGAGAAAGTGTACCAATAGAAAATTTACCAGATGTACTAGAAGTTTTTGACGAAGTTACTTTTATTAGTTATTTCACTGTGAGACCTATTGAAAATGATATTGAAGAGTATTTTAAAATGCTAGAAGAAAACGTTTTGAGTAAGCGTAAAACCGATTTTTGGGTTCTTGGCAAACGTCTTGCGGAAATAGATATATCATCACTCCCTAAAAAAATTAAAACTTTCAATTCTATTGAAGAATTAGTTAAAAATTTGTAAAATTAAGTTGATTCATTTGTTTTTGTTTAACTTATTTTTATATTTGTTAAACAATGAAAAAAACTATATCAATTTTAGGCTCAGGTTTTTCATCATTAGCAGCTTCATGTTATTTAGCAAAAGCTGGCTACGATGTTACTATTTATGAAAAAAATTCAACTATTGGAGGCAGAGCCAGACAATTAAAAAAAGATGGTTTCACTTTCGATATTGGTCCTACATGGTATTGGATGCCAGATGTTTTTGAACGTTTCTTTGCAGATTTTGATAAGAAGCCAAGTGACTTTTATGAACTTGAAAAACTAAATCCGGCATACAGTGTTTACTTTGACACCAACGATTACATTACTATTGAAGATACACTAGATAAAATATATACAGCATTTGAAAAAGAAGAAGTTGGTAGCTCCAAAAAATTAAAACGGTTTATAGATCAAGCAAAAGAGAACTATGATATTGCTATTAAAGACTTGGTCTATAATCCTGGAGTTTCACCATTAGAACTGGTTACTTTAGATACTTTTAAAAAACTCAATCAGTTTTTTAGTACAATTAAAAAAGATGTAAGAAAAGAATTTAAAAACGACCGTTTAGCAAAAATTCTTGAGTTTCCAGTTTTGTTCTTAGGAGCAAAACCAAGTAAAACACCTTCATTTTATAATTTTATGAATTATGCCGATTTTGGTATTGGTACATTTCATCCTAAAAAAGGTATGTATCAAGTTATTCTAGCAATAGAGAAGCTTGCGAAAGAACTTGGAGTTAAAATTATCACCAATTCTCCAGTAGATAATATTATTACTGAAGGAAATAATGCCATTGGTATTGTATCTAATGGAGCGAGACACCTTTCTGATATTGTATTAAGTGGAGCTGATTACCATCATACAGAAACTTTATTAGAATCTAGTCTAAGACAATATTCAGAAAAATATTGGAGCAAAAAAACTTTTGCACCTTCTTCCCTACTATTTTATGTTGGCTTTGATAAAAAACTAAAAAACGTAAATCATCATACATTATTCTTTGATGTAGATTTTGATAAACATGCTCAAGATATCTACGATGAGCCTAATTGGCCAGAAGAACCATTATTTTATGCAAGTTTCCCAAGTATAACAGATAGTAGTACTGCACCAGACGGTAAAGAAGCTGGAATATTCTTAATTCCGCTTGCTCCAGGATTAGAAGATACAGAAGCTTTAAGAGATGAATATTTTAATAAAATAATAACACGTTTTGAAAAATTGACATCTCAAAACGTTACAAATAATATACTTTTTAAAGAATCTTTTTGTGTTAACGATTTTGTTAAGGATTACAATTCTTATAAAGGAAATGCTTACGGAATGGCTAACACCTTATTACAAACTGCATTCTTAAGACCAAAAATAAAAAGTAGTAAAGTAAAAAATTTGTATTTTACCGGACAGTTAACTGTTCCTGGACCTGGAGTTCCACCATCTTTAATTTCTGGAAAGCTATCTTCAGAATTAATTATCAAGCAATTAGCTAAAAAAGAAAAACAACTAACATAATAAATTAAGCTATGAAATCTTTATTTGACGATGTATCCAAATCGTGCAGCAAAGTCGTGACGAAATCTTACAGCACTTCGTTCTCTCTTGCTACAAAAATGCTAGCACCTTCAATAAGACAAGATATTTACAACATATATGGTTTTGTGCGTTTTGCAGATGAAATTGTTGATACTTTTCATGATTTTAATAAAGAAGAGTTATTTAAAAGATTTGAAGAAGATTTAATTCATGCATTAGAAAATAAAATTAGTTTAAATCCTATTTTAAATGCGTTTCAGCACACGTATCATTATTACAATATTGATTACAAATTAGTTGAAGCGTTTATGAATTCCATGAAAATGGATTTACACAAGAAAAAATATCTTACTGACGAAGAATACAAATCATACATTTATGGTTCTGCAGATGTTGTTGGTTTAATGTGCTTAAATATTTTTGTTAATGGAGATAAAGAAAAATATAACCAACTCAAGCAAAGTGCCATGTCTCTTGGATCTGCATTTCAAAAAGTAAATTTTTTAAGAGACCTTAAGGCAGACCATGATTTGTTAAACAGAACATATTTCCCAAATACAGATTTAAATAATCTTGATGAAGCTTCTAAACTTGAAATAATTGAAGAAATTGAACAAGATTTTGCTAAAGGATTACAAGGTATTAAACAATTACCTATGGAGGCGAAATTTGGAGTTTTTATAGCTTATCGTTATTACAGACAGCTACTTAAAAAGTTAAAAAGAACTCCAGCTTTTGAAATTAAAAACACCAGAATAAGAGTTCCAAATTATAAGAAATTTGAATTATTAACTCGTAGCTATGTTAAATTTCAACTTAATTTATTGTAAATTTAAACCATGATAACAATTTATTGGATACTTATTTTTTTAGTCACATTTTGCATTATGGAATTTATGGCGTGGTTCACACATAAATACATCATGCATGGTTTTTTATGGTATCTCCATAAAGATCATCATCAAAAAGATCACAATAGCTGGTTTGAGCGTAACGATGCATTTTTTATATTCTACGGTATAGTTAGTTTTATATGCTTCTATATATGGAGTTACGAAGGTGTATGGTTTACATTACCAATTGGTCTAGGTATCATGGCTTATGGAGCTGCATATTTTTTAGTTCATGATATTTTTATCCATCAACGTTTTAGATTATTTACAAGAATAAATAATAAATATGCAAAAGGATTGAGAAAAGCTCATAAAATTCACCATAAGCACTTAGGTAAAAGAGAAAGTGAATGCTTTGGTATGCTATTTGTTCCTTTCAAATATTTTAAATAGATCTAATTCCATCTGGAATGCCAGAACATCATTTTGATTATATTATTGTTGGTAATGGTTTAGCTGGATTACAACTTGCTTTATCCTTTAATAACAATTCATTCTTCAAAGACAAAAAAATTGCATTAATTGATGTTGCAGAAAAAACTCAAAATGATAAAACATGGAGTTTTTGGGAAAAAGAAACTACGCCTCTAACACATTTAGCATCTAAACGTTGGGATTTTGCAAATATAATTACTACAGAGAATCGTTTAAGCCTTAGTTTAAAACCTTATAGCTACCATAGCATTAAAAGTATAGATTTTTATAATTATGCTAAAAATCAACTCGAAAAATCTAATAATATTCAGTTTATTATTGATATGATTATTGATGTTGTTGAAGAAGATGAAAAAGTTATTGTAAAATCTATTGAAAACACTTACTATGCTACACATGTTTTTGATAGCAGAATTCCAACTGAATATAATTTAAATGCAAAACGTTATACTACATTAATACAGCATTTTAAAGGTTGGCTAATAAAAACTGAAGAAGATACATTTAACGAGAATATTTTTACAAAAATGGATTATCGTTTAAAAGATGGTAATCAAACTACATTTATGTATGTTCTGCCTTATTCTAAAAGAGAAGCTCTTGTTGAGTTTACTTACTTTACTGAAGATATTGTAGACGAATCTACTTATGATAGCTTTATAAAACAATACATTAAGGAGTATTTAAATGTTTCAGAGTATAAAATTATTGAAACTGAAATTGGACAAATTCCAATGACAACCTATCCTTTTTACAATCACACTACTAAAAATATCACCAAAATAGGTACTGCAGGTGGATGGGTTAAACCATCTACTGGTTATTCGTTTAAAATTACACAACAAAAAGTAAAACGAATTGTTTCAAACCTTAAGCATAATCGTTTACCTTCAGAAAGGTTATTCAAGAAGAAATATTTTTTTTATGACAAAGTGTTTTTGCAGGTACTAATAGATAACAACCACAAAGGCGATTGGATTTTTCAAGAGTTTTATAGGAAAAATAAAACTACAACAATGTTTAGATTTTTAGATGAAGAATCTACTTTTTGGGAAGATATAAAAATTATGATTTCTCTTTTTAGTTTTAAATTTATTAAAGCGTTTTTTAAAACACTTTAGTTTAGGAGTTCATCTATAGTGCTTCTAACTTTATCGCTATTCCAGTTTGCTGCTCCTGTTTTATCAATTACAATTGTTCCCTGTTTATCAATTAAAAATGTTCTTGGTATACTACTTATATCAAATTGTTCAGGATATTTCGTTAATGGATTATGAACTCTAAAATTGTAATCATGTTTTTCTAAAAAAGCTTGAATAACTTCTGGCTTTTCATTACTCACAAAATAAAAATCTACATTATCCTTATAGTCTACGTAGAGTTTTTTGAGACTAGGCATTTCTGCTATACAAGGTGGACACCATGTTGCCCAAAAGTTTATAACAATTGCTTTACCTTCAGAATTCTTAAAGTTAGTTTTTACGTTTGTTGTTATGTCATTTAATTCCCAACCATAATCAGAAATTTTAATTCTGTTTGCTTCTCTTTCCACTGAAGGACCAAAAAGTGCTAATCCTTTATTGATAAAAATTTGTATAGGTTTTCTAGTTTGCGGAATAAGTAGTAATGCTAGTATAACTATAAAAATAATATTACTACGTTGTCTTTTAGATATTTTCATATTACAAAAATAGCACAATCTGTATATTCAAATTGTGCTATTATAAAAACTTTAAGAGATTACTATTTATCTTGTAACTGTTCCTGAAATTGAACTAACAGGGCCAGTACCCATAACTATTGCAGTATGATTCATTGCGTCTGTTGGTACCATATGTGCTAAAGGCTTTAATGTAAAAGGACTAGTACTATTATCTGGACTTGGTTCAACGGAAATTACAATTGTACTTCCTTTTAAATCTGTAGGAAACGTCAAACCAGAAGGAGCGTTTTGTAAGAAGTCTTCACCTGGATAAGCAGGACCATTTCCAGAGTTCCCTTTGAACATTGATGTTGTAGCATTATCATCAAAATCACTTACAGAAGAGAACGTTCCCGTACTTATTGGCATGCCATCAATAACTGCCCAACCCTCATATTTCCAACCATCAGATAGTAATGGTAAGTCTAAACCAACAGCAGACATTCCACTAGAATTATCTAAAAACCAAACTCCACTCGCTTCGTTAGTATCATCCATATCTGTTGGCGTTGCCAAAATATAAGTTCCTGAAGAACTACTGAAATCTCCAACAATTCCATTTGAATTTACTGCAGCTATATTTCCAGAGAAATCACCTGCAAGAATTTTAGTTGCAGCTGGAGCTGAATCTGTATCAACTGCTGGTTCTATAGATAAAACAAAAGTAGATGCATTAGCTAAGTTATCTGCATTTACAGTAAAAGTTTGGGGAAAACTAACGCTTGAAAATGTACCTGTAGAAACAGGAGCGCCATTTACAATTAACCAACCTTCATATACAAAATCGTTACCTAAAGCCTCCAGTCCATCAAGGTTTAAAACAAGTTCAGTTGACGCATTATTATCATCGTCGTCATTACTACAAGAAGTGGCTAACATTCCTAATGTTATAACCGCTAAAAACATTTTTTTAATCATCTAATATATTTTTGAATTATTTTATGGTTCAAATCTATAAGATGACTTTCTTATAAAATGTTAGCTAGCTAACATTAAGCAATTTTTTTGTGAATTCTTATTTGTTTTCTGTTGAAATCAATGCGTTTTTCTTCTTTCAACTCATTTAAAAGTACATTTAAAGTTGGTCTAGAAGTTCCTATTAAAGAGGAAATATCTTTTTGAGTATAAGGATGATTTATTATATGATCTCCAGTATCTGGACAGTCGTATCCATAATCTGTACATAAATCATCTAAAAATTCTAATAATCTTGTCTTTGCGTCTTTATACATTAAAAGCTTAAGTCTTCTTTCTAGCTTCTGAAGTTTAAAACCAATAAACTTATAGACTCTAAAACTAAAGGTTTGATTATCTCTCATTAAATCGTGCATAGTTTCTACACCTACAGGACATATTGAAGTAGAATTATCTATGGACTGAGCAAATTCTTCACGCTTTGTTTCTCCTAATATTGCTTTTTCTCCAAATAATTCTCCTCTAGATAGAATTGCTTTAACAATTTCATCTCCTTCTTCGTTGTAATAACCAAGCTTAACTTTTCCTTTTTCAATAAGGTAAACTTTATTAGATGAATCGTCCTCAAAATAGATATAATCACTTTTCTTATAAGCATCAAAATCATGTTCTTTTTTGTATGCTTTAAATTTGTGAGGACATAAGATTTTAAACAGATTTACATCTTCAAAGAACCAAATAGATTTCATTTCAATTAAGTTAAGTTATTTTTTTAAAGTCGAGTTTTATTTATAATTCTTACATACAAAACAAAAAAACTCCCGAAATTTCTTTCGAGAGTTTAAATATTTAAAAAAATAGTTTGTTAATTAAGCGTTTTGCTTTTTAATTAAATTTAATGCAGAACCTTCTTTAAACCATTCTATTTGAGAATTATTATAAGTATGATTAACAACAATTACATCTTTAGAACCATCTGCATGAACCACTTCTATGTTTAAAGGTTTTCCAGGAGCAAATTCGTTTAAATCTAAGAAGTTAAACGTATCGTCTTCTTGTATTACATCGTAATCTGCTTCATTAGCAAATGTTAAACCTAACATACCTTGTTTTTTAAGGTTTGTTTCATGAATTCTAGCAAACGATTTTACAATTACAGCAGCAACTCCTAAATGTCTAGGTTGCATTGCTGCATGTTCTCTAGAAGATCCTTCTCCGTAATTATGGTCTCCAACAACTACTGTATAGATTCCGTTTTTCTTATAGTCTCTTTGTACATCTGGAACGCCTCCATAATGACCTGTTAATTGGTTTTTTACAAAATTAGTTTGTTTATTAAATGCATTAACAGCACCAATTAAGGTATTGTTTGCAATATTATCTAAATGTCCTCTAAAGCGTAACCAAGGTC
>JABDPN010000249.1 GCA_013042715.1 Flavobacteriaceae bacterium
GACCTTTACTTACTGCAACAGCGGTTAATTCTGCTTTCTTGAGGTTAGCTTGATTTATAACTTCTTCTATAAAAAGATGTAAACGTTCTGCATGAGAATAATTAGAATCGTAATCTTCTTTTAAAACCAAAGTCTCTCCGTTTTTAGAAAGAGAGACTGAACAATTGGTTGTACTTGTTTCTATATTTAATATGTAAGCCAAAACTTAAAAAGTGATTTCTTTTCCCATGTAAAAGTCTAAAACTTTAGTCTTAAAAACAAAATCGTATTTAGAATTAATTAAAGAAGATTCTGCATTTAACAATCTAACTCTAGCTTGCTCTAATTCAAAACTATTCATTGCACCAATATTATAACGCTCTAAGCTGTTATCGAAAGCTAATTTTTGAGCATTATATGACTTTTCAGCTGCTACATAAGATTTTAAAGCTGCTTGAGCATCTGTATAAGCATTTTGAATTGTTGATACTAAATCCAATCTTGCTTGTTCTAAACTTAACTGACTGTTTTCTACTTGAATTTTAGATTTTGCTACAGATGTTTTATTCTGAAATCTTGAAAAAATAGGAATGCCAACACTTAAATTAAAACTGTGTCCTTTGTTTTCATTTATTTGTTGAAAAAATGAATTAGAGCTATTTAAATTTGAAAAATTTGCACCAGTATTAAATCCATAACCTACTGAAACGCTAGGATAATAACCACTTTTTGATATATCTACTCCTACTTGAGCAGATTCAATATTTTTCTCTGCGATTTTAATTTCATTTCTATTCTTAAATGCTTCTTCCAATACAGGATTAATACTATTATACATAATTGATGCAGAAGGTGTTCCTACATCTACAACCTCAACATCAAATCCTTCATATGGTATTTGTAATAATTGAGATAGTTGTAATAAGGATAAAGCATAGTTGTTTTCTGCTACTGTTACTCTTTGTTCATCATTACTTAAAGTAGCCTCTGCATCGTAAAGATTTGCCCTTGGCTGCACACCAGAGTCTACTAAATCTTGTACTTGTTTTAATTGCCTTTTGGAAAACTCAAATTGTGTTTTTGCCGTTTCTAAATTCTCTTTGTTAAATAAAATATTTAAATACGTATTAACCACAAAAAGTCCAATATCATCTAATAGCTTTCCTTGTTCTAATTTACCTCTTTCTAGACCAAGTTTAGATTGCTCATAAATTAGTTTATTTCTAAATCCACTAAATACATTTTGAGATACACTTACACCTAAACTTGTTGAGTGAAATGTTCTGTCTGCAAAATTTCCAGGATATAATTCTACTGTTCCTAAACTAAGGGATTGATTAGCACTTGCTCTAACAGAGGGTAAAAAGTTTCCTTTTGATGCTTTAACATCTTGTTCACTGGATAACAAATTGTTTTCACCCTGTTTAACTGTAATGTTGTTTTCGTAAGCATAATCTATACATTCTTGTAAAGTCCATACTTTCTTTTCTTGGGCAAAAGAAAAGGAAACTGCAAACGTAAAAAACACTATAACTATCTGTTTCATAATTATGCTTTTGTTTTTTTTATTCTTCATCTTCTTCGTTTTCTTCTTCTTCAGCAGCTTTATTCCAAACTTTAATCTTGTCTTCTTCTTTCAATCCGTCTTTAATCTCTACATTAATTCCATCAGATAAGCCTAGTTCTACATCAATCTTTTTAAATTTTCCGTCTTCTTTTAACACTTCTACAAAAGGCTTCTCAGTTATTCTATTGAATTGTAGTAATGATTCTTTTATACAGAATAAGCTGTCTTTACTTTCTAATTCAATTTCCGCATTTGCACTATATCCTGCTCTAATGTTTGAGTTTACTTCAACATTTACATCTGCTTTAATTGTAAATTGTACAGCACCATTTTCTTCAACTCCTTTTGGTGCAACAAATGTTAATTTTGCTTTAAACTCTTTTTCTTGTAAAGCACCTAATACAACTTTAATTTCTTCTCCTTCTTTAAGTTTACCAACTTCAGATTCGTCAACTTTACCTTCAAATATCATTTTACTCATATCTGCAACAGTTGCTATAGTTGTTCCTGCATTAAATGTATTACTTTGAATTACCTGATCTCCTTCTCTAATTGGTATTTCTAAAATTGTACCTGAAATTTGAGCGACAATATTTGTGTTTGCACTGCTTCCTCCAGACAAAGATCCTCTTCTAATTATTTGATAATCATTTTGTGCTTGAGTTAAAGCTTCTCTAGCTTGATTATATGATAATTCACTGTTTTCAAAATCTTGTTTAGAAATTACACCTTTTTCAAATAGTCCTTTATTTCTGTCGTACAAAATCTTAGCATTATCAAAAGATAATCTTGCAGATTTAATTCTACTGCTTGCACTTGCTAAACTTTGCTCGTTTGGAACTACTCTAATTTTAGCAATTAAATTTCCTTTTTCTACAAGATCTCCTTCTTCAACCATAATTTTATCCACAATTCCTGAAATTTGAGGTTTTAATTCAATTTCTTCTTCTGGATTTAATTTCCCTGTAGCTACAGCTTTTTTAACTATTGATGTGTAAAAAGGGACTTCTGTATTGTAATCTACAACTTCTTTAGAATTAGAATCTTTAAAATACTTTAACACAACAAGTAGTAGTATAATTAATACTATTCCGATTATGATTTTAACTGTTTTCTTCATTTTATTTTTAATTGATTTTTTTATTCTTCTCTTAATGCTTCTATTGGTTTTACACTTGTCGCTTTAAATGCTGGAATTAAACCAATTATTGTTCCAAGTGCTACCAAAATGAGTAGTGCAATAAATACAACTCCAATAGATACTGATGCGTTTACAAATGTTGCGTCATCGCCTTGCCCTAAAGTTTTATCCATTAATATTAAAATCCATCCACCACTAATAATTCCTATTATTCCAGCTACAAGTGTTAAAAACACTGCTTCAACAACAATTTGTCTTTTAATTTCGAATGGTGTAGCTCCTAATGCTCGTCTAACTCCAATTTCTTTTGTACGTTCTTTTACAGTTATTAGTAAGATATTTCCAATTGCAAAAACACCTGCTATTAAGGTAGCAATACCAACAAACCATGTTAAAAATTGCATGCCTTTAAGAAAGCCTACAATATCTTTAAACATATCTCCTAGATTAAAACTACCAAAAGCTCTTTGGTCATTAGGATGAATTTTATGAAGGTTTCGCAATAAAAGTTTAATGTCTTCTTCCATTTGCTTAATATCAAATTCAGGTTTCCCAGTAATCATCATCCAACCAATATTTTCACCTTGATTGTAAATTTGCTGAAATGTTGTGAAAGGAATGTGTATTGCAGTTTGAGGACCTCCAAAAGGAGTGACTTCAAACACGCCAATTACTGTAAAATTAATATTGTTTATTCTTATTAGCTCTCCAAACGGATTTTCGTCTTTTTCAAATAATTGCTTATATATATCTTCAGAAATAACAGCAACTTTTCTGTTTTCATCAATATCTGTTTGATTTATAAATCGTCCTTCTCCTTTTAGAAGTTTTTTCTTTTGAACTACATCTAATAAAGGATAGTCTCCTGCAACTCCAAAATTTCCAGATAATTTATTTCTTACAACAAAACTATTTGTCTGATTTCTTGGTACTACAAACTCAATACCTTCAATATTCTCTTCAATACGCTTAGCATCACTTAATTTTAATCTAACACGTCTTCCTTCTTGGTAACCTTTAAAAGGTTTACTTGTACTTTGTCCCCAAATAAAAACACTAATTGTAGCAAAATCACTAAACTGTCTGTTAAAGCTATTTTCAATTCCTCGAGCTGCTCCTAATAAACCTATAAGAAGTAAAATTCCCCACCAAACACCAATCATAGTAATGACAGTTCTGAGTTTATTCTTACTCATACTATCAAGTACTTCCTGCCATGTGTCAATATCAAATAAAAATCTAAACATGCTTAATCATTTCTTAATGCTACAATTGGTTTTATTTTTGAAGCTTTTTTTGCTGGTAAATACCCAGCAAGTGTACCTGCTAATAC
>JABDPN010000126.1 GCA_013042715.1 Flavobacteriaceae bacterium
TTTTGTGACCTCGGCAGGATTCAAACCTGCAACCTCTTGAGCCGTAATCAAGTGCACTATTCAGTTATGCTACGAGGCCATTTTTGTGGCTGCAAATATATTTTATTTTAATACAATGACAAAATAAAGCTTAAAATTAATTACTTTTAAGTATGAATAGAATTGAACACTATATTAGAGATATCCAAGACTTTCCTAAACCAGGAATTCTATTTAAAGATATTGCACCTTTACTTCAAGATCCTGAGGGATTATCGGCATGTTTAAGCGAGTTAAAAGCATTAGTTCCAGATGTTAAAATTGATAAGGTAATTGGTATGGAGTCTAGAGGTTTTTTGTTTGGAACTATGTTAGCAAAACGATTACATGCAGGATTTGTGCTTGCAAGAAAACCAGGTAAGTTACCTTATAAAACCATTTCGCAAACTTATGCATTAGAGTATGGTGAAGATGCTATTGAGATGCATATAGATGCTATTAAAGAAGGAGAGCATGTGTTGATTCACGACGATGTTTTAGCAACTGGAGGAACAGCAGAAGCTGTTTGTAAATTGGTTGAAAGACTAGGCGGGAAAATTGTGCAATGTAATTTTATAATGGAACTAGAATCGCTTGGTGGAAGAAAAAAACTACAAGGTTACGATATACAAACTGTATTAAAGTATTAATCTAGTGCTCTTTTAGTAACATATAAACGCCATCCAAATATAAGAAGCTGCATTTTTGATGCTTTACTTAGATCTAATCTACGTTTGGTGTAACTTGGTAAGATTGTTTTATTAACTCTTGCTAAAATTTTAAAAACTTGCTTTTTCATTCTTTTTCTATGTGAAAGACAAAAGTAGTAAAACTTATTCTAGAACTAAGTTTTACAGTTTTGCTTTAAAATGTCTTATCCAATTGAGTTTAATAAATCAATGATAAGTTTGGCAAGTGTCATCATTTTTATTGGGTTTTAGAAGTTAATAAATAGTTCAATTTCGAAATTGTCTTATCAATATAGATATATTTAAATCCTACTTCCAAACAAAAACAACAAAATCGATGAATTTGACTTTACAGTGTAAAGCAAAAATGCGAAAATGGTTTTTGTTTTTTGTGACTTGCCTTAATATAAGTTATAAAAAATAAGTAAAAATTGCATTTAAAGTTATAAAATGAAATAATTCAAGATGATTTTTTGTACCTTTTCTTCTGACTAAGGGTATTTTCATTTGTTTTAAAGCTTTAAAAAGAGGTTTCATCATTTTATAAAATTTTTTCATCAAAAAATTCAATATACATTAATGTAATAATTCAGTTAAAAATTATTTTAAAGATATAATGTACAAACTGATGCTTACATTTGTAAAAAAATAAGCGTGAATAAGATATATTCAATTTTAGTTTTCTTTTTTTTATGTCAATTTGTAACAAGTCAAATTGTAATAAATGAATTAGATTGCGATACACCAAGTACAGACGATAAAGAATTTGTAGAACTTAAATCAGATACGCCTAATTTTAGTTTAGATGGTTATGTTGTTGTATTCTTTAATGGCTCAACCTCTGGAGGAAATACAAGTTATTTTACTGTAGATTTAGATGGATATACTACAGATGTAAATGGTCTATTATTAATAGGAAGTGCAACAGTTACTCCTTTCCCACAGCTTGTAATTGCTGCTAATGTCATTCAAAATGGAGCTGATGCTGTAGCTGTTTATCAAGCAAGTTGGTATGA
This sequence comes from Flavobacteriaceae bacterium, assembly GCA_013042715.1. Classification (GTDB taxonomy): domain Bacteria; phylum Bacteroidota; class Bacteroidia; order Flavobacteriales; family Flavobacteriaceae; genus Site-B15. Next base: position 1,724 of record JABDPN010000126.1, read on the forward strand.
TTTTCCAGAAGGAACTTTAGCAACTCAGGAAAATCTTATAGACGCGTTAATGTACGATACGAGTGATGCTGATGATACAGATTTAATGGCGTTGTTAGGAGAAACAGTACAGATTAACGAAAATCAAAACGGGAATAAGGATACAGAATCTATTCAGCTAAATAATGATGGAATGACATATTCAGTTACTACTCCAACACCAAGACAGCTAAATGATGGAAGTGGAGTTGTTTTAAATGGTATTACTATCTCAGTCGCTCAAACGCAATATGATGAAGGCGATGTTTTTGATATTACATATACTTCAGAAGAAAATGTTACAGAAAACTTAGATTTAAACTTTATGTTGAATAATGGTGGTTTTGATAATTCTGATTTTACTGGATTAACATCTGTTACTATTCCTAATGGGTCTAATACAACATCGACTACAATTACTATTGTTGATGATGCAGATGATGAAGGTGATGAAGTTTTAAAAATTTCATTAGATGCTTTACCTTCTGGTTATTTAGCGCTAAACAATAATATTGAAATTAGAATTATAGATAACGATTATGTTGTATCACCTTGGGGAATTCCTACTAACCCAACTTTTGGTGTAGTTGGAAGTACTCAGCCAACGGATTATTACGATAGTTTAGATGGATTATCTGGTAGTACCTTAAAACAAGCGTTACAAGATATTATTGCTGATCCAGCTATTGTTAGAGCTCAAACTTATGCAGATGTAATCGATATATTGAAAGAAGCAGATCAGAATCCTGCAAATAGCAATCAAGTTTGGTTGGTTTATACAGAACAAGGTCTTGCAAAATTAGATTACCAAACAACATCTAATAATTTTGGAACTTGGAATAGAGAGCATACCTATCCAAGATCAAGAGGAGGATTTTATAGTATAGATTTAGACGATATAGCAGATGGTAAAGATGTTTTTTGGACTACAAAAGCCGATTCTTTGCGTCATGGAAATTCTGATGCACATGCATTAAGAGCAGCAGATGGTCCAGAAAACAGTTCAAGAGGAAATTTGCATTATGGACAATATGTTGGTCCTATTGGAAACTTAGGCAGCTTTAAAGGTGATGTCGCAAGAAGTGTTTTGTATATGGAAATTCGATATAATGGATTAGAAGTGGTAGATGGTTATCCAGATATAGCTGGTCAATTAGGAGATTTAGTCACATTATTAGATTGGCATAAGAATGATCCACCAGACGATTTTGAAATGAATCGTAATAATATAATTTACACTTGGCAGTATAATAGAAATCCATTTATAGATTATCCAGATTTAGTAGAATACATTTGGGGAAATCAAATAGGTTCTGTTTGGAACCAACCTTTAGATTTTGAAACTTCGGAATCTTTAGATATTAAAGTGTATCCAAATCCAACAACCCAAAAAGTATTTTTTAATGGGATTTTAAATGAAACGACTGTTAGTGTTTACAATATAGAAGGAAGATTTTTATTTGAAAAGATACTTTCTAAAAACTCTAGCTTAGATTTAAATTTAGTGAATGGTATTTATTTGCTAAAAATTGTATCTGAAGAAAAATCAATTGTAAAAAGAATTGTAGTAAATAATTAAACTTTAAAACTTAGATAAATAAAAAACCCAAACGTAAAAAGTTTGGGTTTTTTTATAGGTTACTTTTTTGTGGTGACTTCTATCACACCATCTTTAGCT
>JABDPN010000265.1 GCA_013042715.1 Flavobacteriaceae bacterium
ATGGATCACCACCAGCATGAATATCATCTGAAGCCACAACACTTGTAAGTGTGTTCCAGAATGTTGCTTGTAACATGTCGTAAGCACCTATAAGTGCTTTTTCATAATCTTCTTCACTATTGAAATAGTTATCAGAAACTGGACCTACAGGATCTACATCTATGAAATCCTCGCATCCTGATAATAAAACAAAAGCAAAAACTAAAGTTGTTTTTAATATTTTTTTCATAATCATAGCTTAAAAGTTAATATTAACACCTAATAAATAAGATTTTGCTACTGGATAAAATCCTTTATCTATACCTGCCGCTACAGGATCTCCTGAACTTGCAGAAGGATCGTATCCATAGTAATCTGATATTGTTAACAGGTTATTACCTGACACATAAATTCTAAATTTATCAACTCCAAATCTTTCTGTAATTTCAGGATTTAATGTATATCCTAATTGTACATTTTGGAGTCTTAAAAATGAAGCATCTTCTACTTGAAAGTCAGAGAAGTTATCTCTGTTAATAGAAGCTCCAGACTCTGCTATAGGAACAGAGTTACTTGTACCTGAACCTTGCCATCTGTCTAACATATATGCTCCAATATTTGCACGTACATCTTTACGTTCGTAATCTCTAACCATATCGTTACCAATTGATGCAAAAGCAGAACTACTAAAATCGAAATTTTTATATGAAAATCCTAAATTGAAGCCCAAAGTATAATCAGGAATTGGGTCTCCAATGTAGGTTTTATCACCTGCATCAATATATCCATTTCCGTTATTATCAACAAATTTTAAATCTCCTGCACTTGCACCTTCATGATACACACCATCTGGAGCATTAGCGTTTAATTCTAAAATTTCTTGATATGTTTGATAGATACCATCGGTTTCATAACCATAGAAGTATCCTAATGGGAAACCAGCTTCCATTCTAGAAGTGTTTATACCTAATCCAACTCCATATTCTCCAGCATCTATAAAACCATTTTCACTTTCTACAAATAATACTTCGTTGTGAAGGTAACTTCCATTAAACCCTATATCGAATTTAAAATCGTCTGAGAATTGACCACTATATCCTACTTTAAGTTCTAGACCTCTGTTTTCTACAGTACCTGCGTTAATAATAGGTGTTCCTGATCCAGGAGCTGCAGCACCAATAAGACCTGATGCCTGTGCACTAATTAACAAGTCTTCGGTTTTCTTAGAATAGGCATCAAAGGATACTGAAACTTTTCTATTGAATAATGAAGCATCAAAACCAACGTTTCCTGTTTTTTGTTTTTCCCAAACGATATCTGGGTTAGATACAACACCTTCTGCTACACCATATAGTAAATCATCAATTGTTACTTCACTATTGTTTACATAGGTTGCTTCTCCAGATAATCGAGACACATATCCAAAGTCATTAATTCTATCGTTACCAATAATACCATAACTTAATCTTAGTTTAAGAGAGTTTATCCAAGGATGGTCTTGTAAAAATGGCTCGTCTGAAACATTCCAACCAATAGAACCTGATGGGAAATATCCATATTTATTTCTAGGACCAAATTTTGAAGATCCATCTCTACGGAAGACACCTGAGAATAAATATTTTCCTTTATAGTTATATTGGATTCTTGTAAATAATGATTCTAAACGAACATCATATACATCAGCTCCAATATCTTTTAAATTTTGAGTGAAACGAGGATTAATTTCTCCAACCACATTATCTATAGATGCATCCGAAATAGAGTTACTACCATTTGCTAGAGTATAACCTTGTTGGCCATAAAATCTACCTTTAGTTCTAAACAAAGAATAACCTAATAGAACTGTTAAATCGTGATTTTCTTTGAAAGTATCTGTATATGTAATATAGTTATCCCAAGTAAAATCATCGAATATTCCACCATGATCTATAACTTCATTATTCCCTTCATCTACGTTTGCACCTTTTCCAGGTCCATAATATACTTCAGGTCTAAAAATATCATCTAATGCCGTAGCATGATTTATTTGAAACTTAGAACTTGCAGTGAATTTTTCCCAGAATGTATAATCTAGTCCTATAGTTCCACTATACTTATCAATACGTGTTGTATGATATGTATTAGCAATTTGTGCTAATGGGTTAATAATTTCAATTTGTGTTACAGCATCCACAGTTGAATAATTTCCATCCAAATCTCTTACAGGTAAATCTGGATTGACATTAACCGCGTTATAAAGTACAGCTCCTATACCACCTT
>JABDPN010000270.1 GCA_013042715.1 Flavobacteriaceae bacterium
GCAATAAGTAATAACAGTCCATTTGTTTCTATTCTTTCTACTAATGTTCCAAAGTCAAAAACAACCAGCCAACCCATTACCAAGTATAATAGTGTAGAAAAAATTTCAAAACGTCCAGTAAAAAATATTTTTAATATCACACCAAAAGCTGCAATTCCCCAAACCACCCAAAATAAGGTCCAACCATTAGTGTCAGCTAACATTAACAATAAAACAGGTGTATATGTTCCTGCTATTAAAAAATATATAGTAACATGGTCTAAAATCCTGAAATAATGTTTTTTACGTTCTGTTTTTGCGGCATGATACAATGTAGAAGCTGTAAATAAAACAATTATTGAAATGCCATATATTAAAACACTAAATAAACTCCAAGGTTCGCCAGATTGTTTAACTAGAAGTATAATTAACCCAGCTATTCCTAATAAGGCACCAACTGCATGTGTAAGCGTGTTTAGTTGTTCTTCAATTCTTGTTTGAGCGCTCATTAGTAGTACTTATTTGTTTTTTTGGTGACAACCATTTGTCTGTTAGGTCCAAAAAATCTAATCCTAAAGCATCATCTTGTCGCTCCAAAATTCCATTTTGAAAATTACGTTGCAAGACATCTTCTATTAGATAATCTTCTTTTTCGGTATAAGGATCGTACTTCTTCTTTAAAGACAGGTCAAATAAACTAGCAGTATTGTTATACCAAAATGCTTTCCAACCTGTTCGTAATTCTTTAATCAATTCAAACGTCGTTTTACCAGTTTGTCTATGTATTAATTTAATTAGTATTTGTCCCTCTGTACGAGTAAGTTTTTTTAATTCATCAGAAAATTCACCTTCAATATACTTTTGCATACGTTTTGTATAGCGTCTTTTTAGGCGTCTTTTTTCAATAGTCTGAAGACGACTATACATATCTTCTAAACGTTCTGCTGCGAGTTTTGCATAAGGATAAACCTTAATGGTTTTTCGTCTTAAAATTAAATAACGTCTTTGCTCCTTACGACTTGTAAACTCAAGTTTGTGAAGTAGAATAACTTCATCTAAATCTATTTGTGTTTTAGGTATAGAGTCCCCTTCAATATAATAATAATCGTATGTTATTGTATCCTTAGCAACAATTGGTCGTTGTGCATAACAAAACAATGGAAATATTAATAATAGATAATTAAATTTTTTCATCTGTATAACTTGGACTCAAATACCAAACCAAAATTACAAAATAACGTAATCCTAACTGTTAATTGTATTTTAATATTGTTTATTTTAGTCAAAATTTTTTAAGCATGGCAAAAAAGAAAATACTTAATAAGAAATCTATAGATTTTTTAGAAAAATACTTAAATAACGCAGCTCCAACTGGTTACGAATGGGATGGGCAAAAACTTTGGATGGAGTATTTAAAACCTTATGTAGATACTTTTATTACCGATACCTATGGAACTGCAGTTGGTGTAATTAATCCAGAAGCAGATTATAAAGTTGTTATTGAAGGACATGCAGATGAAATCTCATGGTATGTAAACTATATTTCAGATAATGGATTAATCTATGTGATTAGAAATGGTGGAAGTGATCACCAAATTGCACCGAGTAAAATTGTTGATATTCACACTAAAAAAGGAATTGTAAAAGGTGTTTTTGGTTGGCCAGCTATTCATACACGTAGTAGAGCAAAAGAAGAACCACCAAAACTCGATAATATCTTTATTGATATTGGTGCTAAAGATAAAGACGAAGTTGAAAAATTAGGTGTTCATGTAGGTTGTGTAATTACTTATCCAGACGAATTTCATATACTTAACAAAGATAAATTTGTATGTCGAGCATTGGATAATAGAATGGGTGGATTTATGATTGCTGAAGTAGCACGTTTGCTTCACGAAAACAAGAAAAAATTACCATTTGGTCTTTATATTACAAATTCTGTACAAGAAGAAATTGGACTTCGTGGTGCAGAAATGATCACTCAAACTATAAAACCAAATGTGGCAATAGTTACAGATGTTACGCATGATACTACCACACCAATGATTAACAAAAAGAAAGAAGGTCATCTTGAACTTGGAAAAGGTCCTGTTGTTGCTTATGCTCCTGCAGTACAACAAAAATTAAGAGATTTAATTACTGAAACTTCTGAAGTAAAAAAAATACCATTCCAGCGTTCTGCATTATCTAGAGCCACAGGAACTGATACAGATGCTTTTGCTTACAGTAATGGAGGCGTTGCTTCAGCCTTAATTTCATTACCATTACGTTACATGCATACAACTGTAGAAATGGTGCATCGCGATGATGTCGAGAATGTAATCAGAATGATATACGAAACCTTATTACAAATAAAAAAAGGTGATACCTTTAGCTATTTCGAATAAAACTTAAAGCCTCTCTTATGAGGCTTTTTTATTAAATGGACGAATATATAGACATTATAACACAAACTGGAAAATCAACCGGAAAAGTTGCTTTAAAATCTGAAGCACATAAAAACGGTTGGTGGCACAATACTATTCATGTTTGGTTATACACTAAAAACGGTGAGATTTTATTACAGCAACGCTCACATAAAAAAATGATTTTTCCTTTGCTTTGGGATGTTTCAGCTGCTGGACATATAGATGCAGGAGAATCTTTTGAACATGCTGCAATTCGAGAAACCAAAGAAGAATTAGGATTAGTATTAAAACCTGTAGAGTTAAAAAAAATTGGTATTCATAAACATAAATCTGAATATGCAAATGGAAGCATTAAAGATTACGAATTCCATCAGGTATATATTGCAGAGCTTAATTTAGATTTAAATACTTTATCACCACAAGAAGAGGAAGTTGAAGCCATTAAACTTGTTAGTTTTCAAGAGTTTAAAAACCTACTAGAAAACAGTAAATCGAATAATCATTTTGTCGAGTCTAATAAAGATTATTATTTATTTGTTTTAAAGAACATCCAAAAACTATTATAATTTTTTTATTTTACAATTATGAATTTACTTTTTGCTGCTTTAGCTCCTGTTGCTGTTATATTAGTTTGGATTTACATTAAAGACAAATACGAAAAAGAATCTAAGCGAACACTCGCTATGACATTCTTGCTTGGAGGAATTCTAAGTATAATTATCACTACAATTTTATATTTAGCTTCAGACATTGTTATACCTTTAAAAAATGAAAAGAGTATTATTCAACAGTTTATTAAAGCATTTTTTGTAGTTGCTTTAATAGAAGAATTTAGTAAATATGTAATCGTTCGTTTTTACTCGCAACGTAAAAGATACTTTAACGAACCCTTTGATGGTATCATTTATTGTGTTATGGTATCAATGGGTTTCGCAGCTGTAGAAAATATTGCATATGTTGCAGAAGGAGGTCTACCAACTGCAATAGTTAGAGCATTTACTGCAATTCCTGCTCATGCTACTTTTGGAATATTAATGGGTTATTATATGGGAAAAGCAAAATTTTCAAAGCATAGCAGAGTAAAACTTAATTTAATTGGTTTAGGACTCGCAATCTTATTTCATGGTGCCTATGACTTTTTCCTTTTTATAGGTTTTATTCCAGGAATGACCATTGGTGCTTTTATAGCTTTAACCATTGCAATAATATTATCGAGAAAAGCTATAAAAAGGCATCAAATGAATTCTAATTTCAAAGTATAGTAATTTAGCACAAAATATGATAACTCTCATGTCTTGAGAGTCATTTTTTATATAAATTAGTGCTATGAATACTATAGTAGAACGCATTTATGACTTTCTAAAAGACTTCCCTCCTTTTAAAGTACTTTCCAGAGAAGACTGTCTTACTATTTGTAAACAAATTAAAGTTATCTATATTGAAGAAAACGAAACAATTTTTTCAATAGATAAACCTGTACAAAATTCTTTTTATGTTGTAAAAGAAGGAGCTATAGGACTTTTTAGAGAACAAGACATCCTAGTTGACAAGTGCGATGATGGCGATATTTTTGGACTAAGAGCAGTAATAAGG
>JABDPN010000274.1 GCA_013042715.1 Flavobacteriaceae bacterium
CAACCATGAATCCAGAATTTAGAACCATGCGATTAGTACAAATAGATAATGGAAGTGAAGCAGATCGAATATTCTCTATGTTAATGGGAGACGATGTACCTCCTCGTAGAGCATTTATCGAGAAGAATGCTATTTATGCAAATATTGATGCATAATAAATGATAAAAATCATATAAACAAAAAGCGTAAAGTTTGTATCTTTGCGCTTTCTTATTTTAAGGGATAAATAGATTAAATTTTAACAACATATAAAACTTAAAAATTAAAAAAAAATGAAAGTAACAATAGTAGGAGCAGGAGCAGTTGGTGCTAGTTGTGCAGAGTATATTGCAATAAAAGATTTCGCATCAGAAGTTGTATTAGTAGATATTAAAGAAGGCTATGCAGAAGGTAAAGCAATGGACTTAATGCAATGTGCATCGCTAAATGGATTTGATACAAAAATTGTAGGATCTACTAACGATTATACTAAAACTGCAAATAGTGATGTTTGTGTAATTACTTCTGGTATTCCTCGTAAACCAGGAATGACACGTGAAGAATTAATTGGTATTAACGCTGGAATCGTAAAAACAGTTTCAGAAAACTTAATTAAGCATTCTCCAAACACAGTACTTATAGTTGTAAGTAACCCAATGGATACTATGACTTACTTAGCTCATCAATCTACAGGATTACCAAAGAATAGAATTATTGGAATGGGTGGCGCTTTAGACTCAGCTCGTTTCAAGTACAGACTAGCTGAAGCTTTAGATGCTCCAATTAGTGATGTAGATGGTATGGTTTTAGGTATGCATAGTGACACAGGAATGATTCCTTTAACGTCTCATGCAACAAGAAACAGTATTAAAGTTTCAGAATTTCTTTCAGAAGAGCGTTTAAATCAAGTAGCTGAAGATACTAAAGTTGGTGGTGCTACTTTAACTAAATTATTAGGAACTTCTGCTTGGTATGCACCAGGAGCAGCTGTATCTGCAATGGTACAAGCTATTGCATGCGACCTTAAGAAAATATTCCCTTGTTCTACTTTATTAGATGGTGAATTTGGTTTAAGCGACCTTTGTATTGGTGTTCCAGTAATTATTGGAAAAAACGGAATAGAAAAAATAGTTAATATTGAATTAAGCGAAGAAGAGAAAGTACATATGGCAAAAAGTGCTGACGCTGTAAAAGTTGTAAATGCGCTTTTAGACGCTTAATTTTTTTTAACATAACTTTTTAAGAAGATTGCTATCCTATATTTTGAATAGCAATCTTTTTTGCTATAAACACTTATGTAAAACACAAGAAAAACTGTTTAATTTGTTATATTTGACGGATGAAATTGAAATGGTACATAAGTGTATTTATAATCGTGCTTACCTTATTAGGAGTTGGGCAACATCAAAATACTGTACCTAATCAGGAAATAATTGTACAGTTTTCAGACTCAACACCCTCTGAAATTTCTAAAGAAGCTCTAGCTGCAGTCAAAATTCAATTACTTAATATTGGAGCAGATAATATTCAAATTCAAAAAACAGCTTCAGGATTAAGAATAACTTATTTTAGTAAAGTAGATGTAGCAAGTATAAAAAGCTTACTTGATGAAAATAATCTAGATTTTCAATATTCATCATCAAATAAAACAGATAAGCCTTCAGAAGAAAACAAAAAAGATTTTAATTTAGATGTTTTTGAAATTCAGAATGCTAAAAACTCAGATTTAGATTTTGATGGATTTGTACTGGAACAAAAACCTGAAAACCCTAGATATTATAACCCAAATTTTTACTTTTACAATATTAGTTTCGATATTAAAGAAAAACACAATATTGAATCTAAAAAGTATATCATTCAAAAAAATATTGCTTTAGCAATAAACAATACTTCTCATAAAATTCCTGAAGTTAGAGCTGGGCCATTAGCTTAGAATCCAATAATAGCTTTTCATCAATCAAATTACAGGAAAAAATTACAATAAATAATTGTCAAATAATTGAGTAATAATATATTTGCTCGAATTTTTAATTGACAACAAAACTATAAAACATGCAAAATAAAGGCGTAGTAAAATTATTTGCTATTTTATTTGGTTTGGTAAGTATTTACCAATTATCGTTTACATTTAAAGCAAATCAAATAGAAGATGCTGCAAAGCAATTTGCAGTAAGCAAAATTTCTGAAACAGAACCAGATTACGATGTGCAAAGAAGTGCAACTGAAGTTAGATATCTGGATTCCCTTTTAACAACTCAAGTAGAAACTGGAGATGTTAATGCGCAAGGACAACCAATAAGAGAAAACATAAAAGTTTTCGATATATTAATTGCTGATTACTCTTATAACGAGGTAAAAGACAAAGCTATGAATCTTGGTCTTGATCTTAAAGGAGGTATAAATGTAATACTTCAGATTTCTGTAAAAGACATCTTAATTGGATTAGCTAGCGATAGTAAAGATCCAGTTTTTAGAAAAGCATTAAGCGATGCTGAAGAATTACAGAAAGATAGTCAGAATACTTATTTAGAAGATTTCTTTGTGGCTTTTGATGCAATAAAAGGCGATACTAAATTAGCATCACCAGATATTTTTGCTAATAGAACACTTAGTGACGAGATCACTTTTAATATGGAAGACGATGAGGTTCAACCAATTTTAAGAAGAAAAATTGATGAATCTATTGTTTCAGCTTTCGAAGTATTACGTAAGCGTATAGATAAGTTTGGTGTTACACAACCTAACATTCAACGTTTAGGAAATTCTGGTAGAATTTTAGTAGAACTTCCAGGTGCAAAAGATGTAAATCGTGTTAAAAAACTTTTACAAAGTACTGCTCAATTAGAATTTTGGGATGCTTATAAAGCTGAAGAATTAGGAGGTTTCCTAGGACAAGCAAACGAAGTTTTAAAAGGTCTAGTTGAGACTGATACAAAAGAAACAAACGAAGTTCAAACAGACTCAACTGAAACATCAGAAGATGCCATCACAAATCTATTAGGAGATGGTGAAGAAGAAGAAACAGATTTAGGACCATTATTTAACTTAATAAGAGTTCCTGGTTCTCAAGGAAGCCCTGTTGTTGCTATGTTCGAATCTAAAGACAAAGATCTTGTTACAAGATATTTAGATAGTACACCTCAAGTACGGGCATTGTTACCTTCAGAAATGCGATATGCAAAATTTTCATGGGGAATTCAAGCTAAAGAAAGTGAGTTAGTAGAACTTTACGCATTAAAAGGTAACAGAGATAATAAACCACCTTTAAGTGGAGCTGTTATTACAGATGCTCGTCAGTCTTATGGACCTACAGGGAAACCAACTGTTACCATGCAAATGAATGGAAAAGGAGCTAAGGTTTGGGAAGAAATGACTGGTAACGCATTTAACCAAGGAAGCCAAATTGCTATTGTATTAGATAACATTGTGTATTCTGCTCCTGGAGTAACAACTGGACCAATTTCTGGAGGAAACTCTGAAATTTCTGGACAATTTACACTTAACGAAGCAGTAGATTTAGCAAACGTATTAAGAGCCGGTAAATTACCAGCTTCTGCAGATATAGTTCAAGCAGATGAAGTTGGACCTTCTTTAGGTCAAGAAGCTATTAGTACTGGTCAAAAATCATTTATGATAGCACTTATTTTAGTTTTAATCTGGATGATTTTCTATTATGGTAAAGCAGGTATATTCTCAGATATTGCTTTAATGCTTAACATCTTATTAATATTTGGAATTCTTTCTGGTTTAGGAGCTGTTTTAACACTTCCAGGTATTGCTGGTATTGTACTTACTGTTGGTATTGCAGTTGATGCCAATGTACTTATTTACGAACGTATTCGTGAAGAGTTATATAAAGGTAAAGGACAAAAAGATGCTGTAAGAGATGGATTTAGTAATGCATTATCTTCAATTTTAGATGCCAACATTACCACAGGTTTAACAGCTTTAATCTTATTTGTATTTGGAACAGGACCAATTAAAGGTTTTGCAACTACATTATTAATTGGTATTGTTACATCGTTATTTACTGCAATATTTATTACAAGATTATTAATTGATTGGTGGGTAAATCGAGGAGGAAAATTAGATTTCTCTACTGGATTAACAAAAGGGTTATTCAGAAATATCAATATCAATTTCTTAAAGAAAAGAAAGATTGCATATGTATTTTCATTTATTATTATTGCAGCTGGATTATCATCGTTATTCACTACTGGATTAGATCAAGGAATTGATTTTGTTGGAGGACGTACGTATCAAGTTCGTTTTGCACAAGATGTAAATCCTGAAGAAGTTAAAGCAGATGTTCTTGAAGTATTTGGTAGTGCTGAAGTAAAAACAATTGGAAACCCTAACCAATTAAAGATTTCTACCAAATTTATGGTAAACGAAAATTCTGCTGAAGCTGATGAAGAAGTACAAAGCAAATTATATGAAGCTTTAGTGTCTTACTTGCCAGATGGATATTCTTACGAAGATTTTATCGATGGCGCAAATAATGTTGGAAAAATGTACTCAAGTAAAGTAAGTCCAACTATTGCAGATGATATCAAGAAATCTTCTGTATGGGCAATTTTAGGTTCATTAGTAGTAGTTTTCTTATACATCTTATTACGATTTAAGAAATGGCAGTTCTCACTTGGTGCAGTAGCTGCTGTATTCCATGATGTGTTAATTGTACTAGGTATCTTCTCAATTACTTGGAGATTTATGCCATTTAGTATGGAAGTAGATCAAGCATTTATTGCTGCAATACTTACAGTAATTGGTTATTCCCTTAACGATACTGTTGTTGTCTTCGATAGAATTAGAGAATTCTTGAATGAGCACACAAGTTGGCAATTTGAGCGAACTGTTAATACAGCATTAAACAGTACTTTAAGTAGAACATTAAACACTTCTTTAACTACATTAGTAGTATTGTTAGCAATGTTTTTATTTGGAGCTGATTCTTTAAGAGGATTGTTATTCGCATTAATAATTGGTGTATTAGTAGGTACCTATTCATCTGTATTTATTGCAACTCCAATTATGAATGATACCATGAAAAAAGTGGAAGAAAAAAAGAAGTAATTCTTTAATCTACACATAGAAAAAAGCCTTTCAATTTTGAAAGGCTTTTTTATTTTATATAATTAATTTTTAATTAAACCGATTTTGGCTTGTAGATAAACATAAAGTATAACCCAATTAATATAAAAGGAATACTTAATGCTTGTCCTGTATTTAAACTATTAAAAACCCAATCTTCTCTTCCATCTACTTGAGGAACTTTTAAGTATTCTATTGCAAATCTTACTGTCCAAAGTAAAACAAAAAATAGCCCAAAAATAAAACCTGGTTGGTTTCCTTTTTTAGTTTTGGTATAGATATACCAAAATAAAGGGAACATTAATAAATAGCATACAGCTTCGTATAATTGCGAAGGATGTCTATAAGGAACTGCTTCTAGTAAAGGTTTAAACTGAGACGTTTCAGTTACTGCATTATATGCTTTTTGTACATTATTGATTCCTGTCAGTTTAACAATTTCGTATTTATTGTAATGGTCTTGTACAAATCTAACTCCAAAAGCAGAATCTGTAACCTTACCTATTATTTCAGAATTAATAAAATTTCCAAATCTAATTAAAGCTGCTCCTACAGTAACAGGTATAACCATTTTGTCAAGTAACCACATTAACGATTTGTAATTATATTTTCTTCTGTACAAATAAAGACCTATGATTATTCCAATTGTAGCGCCATGACTTGCTAGACCTTGAAAGCCTGTAAATTCAATTCCGTTTTTAAAACTGAATGGCAGAAATATGCTGAAGAAATCTTCCTTAATAAGCTCAGTTTGATAGAAAAGTACATGACCAAGTCTTGCACCAATCATAGTCGCTAAAACAGTATAAACAAATAATGAATCTAAATATTCAATTTTTATGTTTTCGCGTTTGTAGATTTTTTTCATTATTAAATAACCTACAACAAAAGCACTTAACCACATTAAACTGTAAAAGTGAAGCTTAAAATCTCCTGCCATGTTAATTCCTGTTACAGGATTCCAATCAAATTTTAAAATATGCATTGTATTTGTTTTGTGTTGTAAATATAGAAATGTCTAATAAAAGAAAGGTTAATAGATTCACAAATATTAGTTCTTTTCTTTTTTGTCAGGAACAGGATCGTAACCACTTCCTCCCCAAGGGTGACAACTACAAATTCTCTTTATTGCTAGTTTTCCACCATGATACAAACCATGTTTTTTAAGTGCCTCAATAGTGTAATGTGAACACGTTGGTGCATATCGACACGTTGCAGGTGTTAATGGTGAGATTATAGTTTGATAAACTCTTACTAAAAAAACAAAAGGAATTATTAATACTTTTTTAAGCATAGTTAGTTGGTAGAAAATGTCGTACCATCTTTCCCATCTTTTAACTGAATACCAATTGCAGCCAATTGATCTCTAATTTGATCTGATAAAGCAAAATCTTTATTAGCTCTTGCTTCAGCTCTAAGG
>JABDPN010000132.1 GCA_013042715.1 Flavobacteriaceae bacterium
GTTTGCATTTCAATCTAATGCACAACAAGACCCTCAATACACACAATACATGTATAATATGAATGTTGTTAATCCAGCATATGCTGGAACTACCGAAGGACTAGCTGTTGGCGCTCTTTACAGAAGCCAATGGGTTGGTCTAGATGGTGCACCTAAAACAATGACATTCTCAATTCATTCACCAGTAGGAGAAAAAGTAGGTTTAGGTCTGTCTCTTATTGCTGATGAAATTGGACCTGTAAAAGAGACTAATGCCTATGTAGATTTCTCTTATACAATTCCGGTTGGAATGGAAACTAAACTGGCATTTGGAATAAAAGGAGGTTTTACATTTCACGATATTGGAATTAGTGAAGATCAAATAAGCTTAATTGATTTGGGAGATCCATTCTTTGCACAAAATATAAATGAAACAACTCCTAATGTTGGTGCAGGTGTTTATTTTTACAAACCAAACAGATACTATATTTCAGCATCTATGCCAAATATTTTAGATGCTGTGCATTTAGATGCAAATGGCACCGAACTAGGCTCAGAAACACAACACTTTTTTGGGGCAGCTGGTTATGTTTTTGATTTATCTGAAAACTTTAAATTAAAACCTCACGCAATGTTTAAATATGCTTTTGATGCTCCTGCGAGTTACGATTTAAACTTAAATCTTTTTATGTACGATATAGTTGAAATTGGTGCTGGTTATCGTTTAGACGATTCTTTTAGTGGTATGGTTAATTTTACAATCACACCTAGTCTAAGAATAGGTTACGCTTACGATGCTATTCAATCTGAATTAGACATAGTTACAAATGCTTCACATGAAGTATTCTTGAACTTCGATCTAAATTTCCCAAGAAAAGTATCACGTTCACCTCGTTATTTCTAATCAGTTAAGCAATAAATATTATGAAAAATATAATAAAACTTTTTACAATCGCAATGTTGAGTTGTTTAAGCTTAACTGCTCAAAACTCAGCTACTAAAAAAGCCGATAATCATTTTGCACGTTATGAATTTTTAAAAGCTGCAGAAGCTTATCAAAAGCTTATTACTAATGATAAGGCAGACACTTACGTTTATACAAAATTAGCAGACTGTTATTTTAACATTTTTAATACAGTTGATGCAGAAAAATGGTATGCAAAAGCATTAGAAACTTCAGAAAAACCTGAAACCATTTACAAGTATTCTCAAATGCTAAAAGCTAATGGAAAGTATGACGAATCTAACAAATGGATGGATAAATTTGCTAGCATGCGTCCAGGAGATGACAGAGCAATAGCATATAGAGAGAATCCAAACTATCTTCCTAAAATTTTAGAAAAAGGAAATAAGTTTAACTTACAGGATGCTGGAATTAATACTGCTACTTCTGATTTTGGAGGAACAATTCAAGGAAACAAACTATATATTACTTCTGCTAGAAATAATTCAAGAAAAACTTATAAATGGAATGATCAGCCTTATTTAGATATTTATGAGTTTACCATCAATGAAGACGGTTCTTATCAAGGTGGTACATTACTTAGCAATAGAATTAATACTAAATACCATGAAGGACTTGTATCGTTTAGTCCAGATGGTAACACTATTTATTTTTCAAGAGAGAGTTTATACGACAATGTTTATTTAAAAGATTCTCTTAAAAACAGAATAGGTGTTATAAATCTGTATTCTAGTACAAAATTGTCTGATGGCTGGAGTGAAGTAACTCCTTTACCATTTAATAGTCCTTATTATTCTGTTAAAAACCCTTCTGTAAGTGCAGATGGGAAAACGCTTTATTTCTCCTCTGATATGGCTGGAGGTTATGGAAATTACGATATCTATAAAGCAGCAATTAACGATGATGGGTCTGTTGGAAGAAAAGCTGTGAATCTTGGGCAAAAAGTAAATACAGAAGGTCAAGAAATGTTTCCTTATTCGAGTAGTAATGGTACATTATATTTCTCTTCTGATGGACATTTAGGCCTTGGAGGATTGGATGTATTCCACACTAAAGAAATTGATGGAAAATTTGCTCCTATTAGAAATGTTGGAGTGCCAGTAAATAGTAATGCAGACGATTTTGCATTTAGTCTTAACGAAGAAACTGAACAAGGATTTGTGTCGTCTAACAGAGAAGGTGGTCTAGGAAGTGACGATATCTATGCTATTAAGAAGCTACAACCTTTATGCGATGTCTTAATTATTGCTACTGTAACAGATTCTAAAAATGGAACTACTTTAAATGGTGCAAGTGTTGGAATTTACGACACACAAGGTAACATGCTTTCTACTAAAACAACAGATGCTAACGGTATAGTAGAATTTATTGTAGAATGTGAGACTGATACTCAATTACAAGTTATTATGACAGATTTTGAAAGTGCAAGTGTGGATGTTGAAGGTACTAGTGAAGAAGAAGTATCTGTTGATATAGCAATGAATCCAATTGAGAAAATAATTATAGATGATGAAGTGGTATTAAATCCAATTTATTTTGAATTTGACAAATCAAACATTACTGCGCAAGCAGCATTTGAATTAGATAAACTTGTACAAGTTATGAACAAGTATCCAGAACTAGTTATAAGAGCGGAATCGCATACAGACCATATTGGTTCTGCAACTTACAACCAAAAACTTTCTGAAAGACGTGCTTTAACTACAGTACAATATGTTATTTCTAAGGGTGTTGATGAAACTAGAATAACTGGAGTTGGTAAAGGCGAAAATGATCCTAAAATAGATTGTGGCGGCAACTGTACTAAAGAAGACAGAGCTGCTAACAGACGTTCAGAATTTCATATTGTAAAAGACCAACAAGAATAACAATTAACTATACTAACCAACATTAAAAACCTTAGCTTCTTGGCTAAGGTTTTTTTTATGCTTTTAATAATATAATTGAGATTGTTATTATACCAATTGGTAACAACCAAAGAAGGTATACATTATAATGTCTAGTTTTTGTTCGCGTACTTTTAGCATTTAATACACGTCTTTTCTTTCCGCTATATTGAATCCAATTTTTAAAATAGATTATTATTGATGCAATACTAAATAATAACCATGCTTTACTAGAATCCATTGTATCCACATTCATCTGTTGAAAGAATATAGAAAAGAAAACACCAAGAAAAAGCAAAATTGTAATTTGTAGTATGCTTATATATAGAATTGAAATTGTATTTGCTTTTCTTTTTAATTTAACCTTGTAATGGTTAAATATTGAAAAAACCATAGTATCAAAAACTGTCATATTTAAAAATAAAAACCTGCTATCACTAGCAGGTTTTATGTGTTTGATTTGAAATTTTTATTCAGCTGAAACCTTTACATTATCAACTTCCCAAGTGGAAGCAGAAGAACTAGTAGAGGTATACTTAAATGCAATAAATAAGTTCCCTCCAGCTGCTGCTGAAACATCTAATTGACCTGAATCTGTCCAAGATGACCAGCTACCTGTATTTGTGTCTAAAGCAGGAGATAATGCTATCCAAGTACCATCCGTGGTTGGATCACCTCCATTATAATCTGTTGCATAAAACACTTCTAAATCGTTACCACTATATCGCTTAACGGTTTGAAATGTTAAATAAGCAGTTGGTATATCAGATAAATCTATTGGTAATGAGATTAACCAGTCTTCGTTTGTTTGAGCACCTCCTGAAAATCCAGACATAGTTGCACTATCTGAAGGGTTCCCAAAAGTATTATAATACCATTCTTGATTACCTGCTACATTATACGTTGTCCATTTATTTAAATTTCCTGCAGAAAAATCGTCTTCAAATAATGGGTCACAACGTAACTCATTATCAAAATTAATTCCCTCTGGCGTATTGATATAAATTGTATAGAAATCGTCAAAAAAATCACGAGTTAAAATACCCTCTATACTACCTCTGTTAGCTGGCAGATTCAAGCTTTTAAAATCTGAAAATGTACTTGTACTTAAAATAACAGATCCTCCTGTTGCACAACTTTCTAATACACGCTCGCCATCAAAACTGTCGTTTGACTCTGATGCAAATGTTGTAGCATTTCCAACAACTAAATTACTATTAAATTGCATGTCGTTAAGTTTTATGTACTGACTTTCTAGTGCATCATTAAAATCTGAAATTGACACTTCCTTAGCTATAATAGTAGCAACCTCATCTGTTCTGATAATATGACTTTGTACTTGTGTATTTGGTATTCTATCTATCATTTCTCCATCCAAACGTCCTAATTGAAGTACTCCATTACTCTCACCTACAGTTAACCCATTTAGTTTAACAAAGACTTTACGTCCAAACTCATATTGTGTAAATAACGGGTTTTTATCTGCTTGAATTACAATTGCAGCTGTTGGGTTTTCTGGACTATCCTGAATAATAAGCTCTTTGTAGAAGTTTCCACCTTCATCACTAGATACCACATAACCTTCAGTATATTTTTCTGATACTCCTGGACCTTCTTCTTCGTAAGTAAATGGCTCATCATTATTACTTCCAAAATTTCCAAGTACTGCACTAATGGAATTAAATTGTGCATCTTGATTAGGGTATTCTGTTGTTCCTGAAATTCCTTTAGGTATTTCAAAGTTATCATCTTCAACACAGCTAGTTATTACAACTAAAGTTAATAAAAGAACTGCTATTTTATTAAAACTGAATTTTTTCATTTTTTCTTGAATTTATTTTTTCTTTAAATATAATTAAAATCTTACGTAAACATTTAAATAATAGGTTGTTCCATTACCAAAAAAGTAGCGGTTGCCAAAAATTGGTCCATTTACATTGGTTTGTTCGTCTATCTGACTTCTATAGTCTACTCGTCTTGATTGCTCAAAACCACCTGTTTTATATTCTTGATTAAATACGTTATTTATAGTAGCAAAGAACCCAACATAATAATCATCTATCTTCCAAGACTTACCTCCAATAATATTTACAAGCATGTAATCGTCAAACTGTTCTTGTTGTAATAAATCTCTTGCAATTTCTGGATCAATATCATTAATTTCTCCTCCTGCTACTACGTAAGTCTGACCACCACTAGTGGCATCTTGAAACTGAGTGTCAGTATATAATTCTGGATCTGTCACAAATGCTGCACTGTGCTTTAGAGCACTTGGATCTATATAAGCATTAGAGAAGTGATTTGCTGTTATCCCTATATTCCAATAATCTGGATCACGATACTCAAAACCTAACTGAAACGCACGCTCTGGTCCTCCTGCAACATGTAAATTTTCAAGATAAGTTTTACCGTCACCAAAAATAGCTTTTCCTGTTCCATAGTCTTGACTATATAACGAAAGATTAGGATTATTACTATACGTATATTGACCAAAAGAAGCCGCGCCTTTTAATTTTATAGTTGGCGTAACTTGAGCTTCAATACCTAATTCTGCACCAATACGTTGTGTTTCTATTCCAGTTATAGCTTCTTGAACTAAACTATTTCCTGCTCCTTCACTAAAATAGAATCCTGTTTCGGTTACATCTTCAAATTTTGAATAAAATCCGGTTAACCTTGCTTTAACTATTGGAGAACGAAATATATAGCTAGCATCAATACTTGTAATCGTTTCACTATCTACATCATCCAACAACATATTAGACTGTCTAGCATTGGCAAACGTATTTCGAATTGTAGGAGCCTTTGTCATATACACTCCGAATAAATGACGTCCTGTTATTTTTAAAGTTGCTCCAGTTTTAAGTCCAAAATTATTAAATTCTGATTTTTCTCCTTTACCAAAAGAATTACCAATAAAGTAACCATTTTCAAATAACCCATTACGTTGATAATCTGTTTTAGAAATATTTCCTGCTAAGTAAAAATCTACAATATTATACTTAAAAACAGCCTGAGCAAAAGCACTTACTACATTGGCTTCTATTTCGTAATTATATTTATATCTATCACCATCTCTTACTATTCTATTTGGATTTCTTATATCAGATTGCGCAGTAGTTACAGTTCCATCAATTGATTGTGGTGGTTCATCTGAAAAGAAGTCAACATCTAGATATCCCGAACCTCCAAGTAAATCAAAAACTTCTGCAAAATTTTCACTTTTTAAATTTCTGTAGTTTACTGCTGCATTTAATCTAATTTCTTCAGTTAACTCCGTAGCAAAAATAATGTTGGCCATGAGTTGTTTATCATCAATTCTATCTTCTTGGAGAGCATAAATTGAATTTTCTGAGTTAATATTTGCAATATATAATGCATTCCAATCAAACTGACCATTATTTTGAAATTCTTGTTGTGCTAGAAAAGCTTGCTCATAATTGTAGGCAGTTGGTCCTCCATCTACATTTAAATAATAGCTAGGTAAGTTTTGATAATAGGTTGGATCTGTATTTCGAGCACCTCCAATATAACTATCCTGTCCTTGAAAAGTTACTAATCGTGTCCCCCCATTATCTATTCTTGTATTTCCAATTTCCCCAAATTGGTAACCAATGTTAGTATTAATTGATGTTTTATCTGAAATATTCCAATAATGATTTAGCATTATTATTGGCTCTTCGATTCGTCTAATTCTGGAGTTTCTTAAGTCTCCATTTTGTTCACCCCAAAACGGATTATATTTTCTTCCTTTTAAATCAAATACTTCTTGAGTTATAGCCGTAGACCTTCCGCGTCTGTTTTGAGCGTAAATAGATGTTAGGTTTAAACTATGCTTTTCATTGATTCTTTTCTCTACTGAAGCTACAAACGAATTGGCATCATAAAGAGTCCCATCTATATAACCACCCTCACCAAAACGTCTTGAAGCTAACACACTAAATGCCCATCCATTTTCCAACAATCCAGAGCTATAACTAGCCATTATTCTACCTTCATAACTTCTATTGGCAGATGCAAAAGAAAGACGACCTCCTTTACGGTACTTAGAAGCACGCATAATAATATTATTGGTACCTGCTAAATCTCCAAAATTATAATCGTTTGGAGAAATACCCATAGAAAACTCTTGATTACGCTGTAAATCGTTTATTCCTCCCCAATTTGACCATTGTGGTCTTCCTGTGTTTTGCTTATTCATTTCTAGACCATTAATTAGAACTTTACCATTAGCATTATCTAAACCTCTTGGTCTAAAAAAAGTTGCGCTAAAGTCAAAAGCGGCTGCATTTAAAAATACATCTCTAGATGATTGTAATAGCCCAGATACATTACTAGTAAGGCCATCATCATCGCTATTTAATTGATCGTCTGAAATAGAAATAATATACAAATCCTTTTTATCGCTAGCATTGTAGATTAAAAACATATCTTGTATATCCAGTGTTTCTCCTTCATTAACAACAATTGGATAACGCTCAGAAGTGTAATCAACTTTTTCAATTTTCAGGATTTGCTCTCCTAAAGGAATGTTTTTATTGAAAACAAACTGACCTAAAGCATCTGTTTTAGTAGATAATCCAGATTCTTCAAAAGTTACTGTTACATCTGGAATTGGCTCTTTGGTAGTTGCATCAATCACACTACCTTTTACAATAGTTTGTTGTGCAAATACAGCTACAATAGAAAAAATTCCAAATAAAAAAAATAAAAAGCTTTTTTTCATGGTTGTGTTAAAAATTATTAGTTGTTTTTGATGTTAAATAAATTTTATTTAATAGCTTCAAATTTACGTTTTTTATTATTAATAATTACTTTTGGAACATAGTTTGATTAACTAAAAAATATAAAATAAAATAATATGCGTTTTAACATTTTTGTATGTTTAGTTCTATGTTTAAATCTAAGTTTTAATCTTAACGCGCAAGATAAGCGTAAATTTAAAGCACATACCATAGCGTTTTACAATGTTGAAAATTTATTTGATACAATAAACGATCCTGATAAATATGATGAGGCTAGTCCAATAATGGAAATGAAATTTGATCGT
>JABDPN010000133.1 GCA_013042715.1 Flavobacteriaceae bacterium
TCGCCATGTTGATTGGTATTGTCTTTATAGTGCTCTTTACTGTCATCTTTGGTAGGTTGTTTTGCGGTTGGGTTTGTCCGCAAACCATTTTTATGGAAATGGTTTTTAGACGTATTGAATTTTGGATTGATGGTGATAGAGCAAAACAAATAAAACTTGCTAAACAACCTTGGAATGCAGAGAAGATTGGAAAAAGAAGTTTAAAGTTTATTGTTTTTGCTTTTATTTCTTTTTTAATTTCCAATATTTTCTTAGCCTACCTTATAGGAAGTGACAAACTATTAGGATACGTTAAAGATGGGCCAGTTGAGCATTCAGGAACCTTAATTCCGCTTTTAATTTTTACAGCTGTATTCTACTTTATATTCACTTGGTTTAGAGAACAAGTTTGTATTATAGCTTGTCCTTATGGAAGATTGCAAGGTGTTTTATTAGACACCAACTCTATAGTAGTAGCATACGATCATAAACGTGGTGAAGGTGAAAAAGGACGAAAGAAATGGCGTAAAAATGAAGATAGACAAGAATTAGGCTATGGCGATTGTATAGATTGTAAACAATGTGTGCATGTATGTCCTACAGGAATTGACATTAGACATGGTACACAATTAGAATGTATTAATTGTACAGCTTGTATAGACGAATGCGATTCTATAATGGAAAAAGTTAATCTTCCAAAAGGTTTAATTAGATATGCAAGTGAAAAGAACATAGAAAATAATGCTAAGTTTAAGTTAAACACTAGAATAAAAGGTTACATAGTTGTACTTTCTATTTTAATAGTAGTTTTTATTAGTATGCTCTTTTTAAGAAATGATGTTGAAGCAAGAGTACTACGTCTTCCAGGGCAATTATATGAGCATAAGGATAATAACATAATTAGTAATGTCTTTACATATAAGCTAGTAAATAAAACAACTAAAAATATTGAGGACGTTAGTCTAAAATTAATATCTCATGAAGGAACAGTTAAACTTGTTTCTACAACAGGAACGTTTACAATTCCTGAACAAGGTCTTGCAGAAGGTACGTTGTTTATAGAAATTGACAACAGTTTACTAACTGGAGATAGAAATAAAATTAAGATTGGTGTTTTTGAAGGTGATACATTAATAGAAACCACAACTGCTAATTTTTTAGGTCCAAGAACCTTTAAATAGATACTTATGAAGATAAATTGGGGAACAGGAATTGTAATTGCGTTTATTCTATTTATAGGATTTATACTATACTTTGTTATAAACATGTCTGCAAACAAAAAGTACAATCATGATTTAGTAACAGAAGAGTATTATAAAAAGGAATTAGAATATCAAAACGATATTGATAAATTAGAAAATGCCAAAACTTTAGAAAAAAATATTACAGTTACAAAGACTCAAGAGGGTTTATTGATAAATTTTCCTGATAATTTAAATTTTAAGGACATAAAAGGAAAGATATTCCTATACAGACCATCTAACAAACAACTAGATTTTGAGACCTCTTTTTCATTATCTAAACCTAATTTGCTCATACCTGACAAACGTTTGGTAGATGGTCGTTGGAATATCGTAATAGATTGGCAATATAAAAATAAATTGTATTTGTATAAAGACTCTTTAGTCTATTAAATATGCTTGTTTCTGCACTTGTTTTGGGTTTACTTGGAAGTTTTCACTGCGTTGGTATGTGTGGACCAATTGCATTTATGCTACCTGTAGATCGCACAAATTCTTACAGTAAAGTTTTTCAAATTGCATTATACCATTTAGGTCGATTAATATCGTATAGCCTTATTGGTCTTGTATTTGGACTTTTAGGAAAAGGCATTTACATTTTTGGCTATCAGCAACAGCTTTCCATAATTATTGGTATTGTAATGATTATTGCTGTATTAATTCCATACAACACTATTAGTAAGTTCAATTTTTCTAAACCGTTATTTAGATTCATTAGCAAAATAAAATCAGCTCTTGGAAAAGAGTTAAAGAAAAAATCCCCAGATACCTTTTTAACCATTGGTTTTTTAAATGGGTTTTTACCTTGTGGTCTGGTTTATTTAGCAGTATTTGCAGCAATAGCTTCTGGTAGTATGGTAGATGGATTGCTATACATGTTAGCATTTGGAATTGGAACCATTCCATTAATGACACTTACCATATATATTTCCAGATTCTTATCTGGCAAAGTACGTAATTACATACAACGAATCATTCCAATTTTTGTAGTTATTATTGGAATTCTGTTTATACTACGTGGATTAGGACTTGGGATACCTTACATCTCTCCTGCTCCAGCAACCGAAACCGCAACAGGTGAAATTGAATGTCACTAATACCAACTTGATTTTATTAAATAAATAGGCTAACTTCGTTTATCTCTTTATATAAATCATTAAAACGAATTCATATAAGTTCGCTAGCCTTTATTATGAAAAACTAATAACCAATATAAATTCTTAGTTTAACTTATGTATTTAGTTATATTTAAATTCAATAGAAAATAATGAAATATTATATCTACTTATTAGTACTTATCGGATCGATCTTAATGGTAAATCAACATGCAATTGCACAAACAACTGTGTCCCAAACAGAGCAATTTCAAAATCGAATAGTGGATTCCATTTTTTCTAAAACTTTAAGTGAAAGCCGTGACTTTTGGGTAAGACTACCAGATAATTTTCAGCCAGATAATGATGAAAAATATGCCGTGATTTATTTAATGGATGGATTTTCACTAGAAAGCACTTTACAAGCAGTTTATAACAATTATTGGGGGCATTACCTCCCACATATGATACTTGTTGGGATTTCTAATCGCAGCAATCGAACAAGAGATTTAACTACTTCGCAGATAAAAATGAGACGCGGTAGTGCAATGGACAATGAAACTGGAGGTGCAGAAACCTTTACTAAATTTATGGAGAAGGAACTCATCCCATATATTG
>JABDPN010000289.1 GCA_013042715.1 Flavobacteriaceae bacterium
ATATTACATTGATGTAGTTTGAGGTAGTTTGCATTTTTACTTTCCAATACAGAAATTTGCAAAAATGTTACCTAACAGGTCATCATTAGTTATTTCACCTGTTATTTCACCTAGATAATGTAATGCTTGTCTAATATCAATAGCTAGCAAGTCTCCTGATAGATTTGAATCAATACCATGTTGTACTTTTTGCAATTCTTCTAAGGCCTTTAATAAAGCATCGTAATGTCTCGAATTAGTAACAATGGTTTGATTATTTTTAAGCGCTCCAGTATTTATATAATCTAATAACTTTTGCTGTAAGCTATCAACTCCAGTAATTTCTTTTGCAGATAATAGGAGAACCTCAGGAATTAAAGTTTTTAAATTACTTTTTTGAGCATCTTTAAGTTTATCTACTTTATTTGCAATGATTAGCATTGCTTTTAAAGGAAATTTATTTTTAATCTTCTCTATCTCTGTAATAATTCTACTAACTGAAGATTTATTATTGCTAACGATATTCGCATCAAACAAATAAATTATTATTTGAGATTGTGAGATTTTTTCATATGTCTTTTTTATTCCAATGCTTTCAATAACATCTACAGTATCTCTAATTCCTGCTGTATCTATAAATCTGAAACCAATTCCTCCAATTGTAATTTCGTCTTCAATAGCATCTCTTGTTGTTCCTGCAATATCACTTACAATGGCTCTATCATCATTTAAAAGAGCATTTAAAAGTGTTGACTTTCCAACGTTAGGTTCGCCAATAATAGCAACAGGAATTCCGTTTTTTAAAACATTCCCAACAGCAAAAGAATCTATTAAATATTTTAAAACGTTAACTATCTTGGTTACAAGATTTTTAAACTGATCTCTATTGACAAACTCTACATCTTCTTCTGCAAAATCGAGTTCTAACTCAATTAACGAAGCAAAATTTAAAAGCTCTTCTCGCAAAGTTTTAATTTCAATACTAAAACCACCTCGCATTTGCTGCATTGCAACTTGATGCGATGCTTCATTTTCACTAGCAATAAGATCTGCTACTGCTTCAGCTTGACTTAAATCCAGTTTTCCATTTAGAAATGCTCTGAGTGTAAATTCTCCAGGATTTGCCAACCTGCAACCTTCTCTTAAAAATAATTGAATAATTTCTTGTTGGATATAGGGACTTCCATGACAAGAAATTTCCACAACATCTTCTCCTGTATACGAATTAGGATTTTTAAAAACTGACACTAAAACCTCATCTAATTCCTTTTTATTTTTAATAATATGTCCAAGATGTATAGTATGTGTGGCTTGTTCCACAAGTTTTTTATGGCTAACCGATTTAAAATTTTTATCACATATAGTAATTGCTTGTTTCCCAGAAACTCTTATAACAGCAATTGCACCTACACCAGAAGGTGTTGATAATGCAATAATGGTGTCGTTATAAATCATAAAAAAGATTTTAGCAAAAATACTAAAATTGAAAGTGTCATCATATTTAAAAAAAACCTTCAGGAAAAAACTTTTTATAAACTTTAATTTCGAACTATATTTACAAACTAAAACGTTTTAATTATGAAAAGATTTGTTTTATTATTAATTGTATTAACTTTTACTTTTTCTTGTAAGACCGAACCAAAAATTGCTAAAGACACATACCAAATTAATGTAACAGCAGAAGGTGTATACAATGGTATTAGAGCTTATATTGTTGATTACGAGAATAGAATGCGCCCTATATCAATTGATACAGCAATGGTTGTTAATGAAGGTTTTACCTTTGATGGAAATGTTAACATACCAACTATAAAGTATATTAAAGTAGATGGTGTTAAAAACAACTTACCATTTATATTCGAAGAAGGAATTCTAAATATTGAACTCAATAAAGATAAAATTGAAGAATCTAGAATAACTGGATCTCAAAACAATCAAGACTACAAAGATTATTTAAAAGGTTTGAATTTAGAAAAAACCAAAGTTGACAGCATTAGGATGAAACTTATTGCTGCAAATCGAGATAAAAACGCAGAACATGTTGATTCGTTAAGGTCTGAGTATAAAAAGTCTATGGATAAAATGTCAACCTTTTCGCATAGATTTATTAATGATCATGTAGATTCTGAATTTTCACTTTTACTTTTAGAATCCTTAACTAAAGCAAGAAAACATAATATTGATTTGTTCAAAGAAAATATGACTAACCTTGAAAAGGTTATAGACAAAAACAATAAAACAAAATTCATTGCTGCAAAAATTAATAATTTTATTAAACGAAACGAAGCTAGTTCTTTATTAGACATTGGCAATATTGCACCAGATTTTTCTGCACCTTCTCCTGAAGGAGATACTATTAAATTAAGTGATATAAAAGGAAAAATAACACTAATAGACTTTTGGGCTTCTTGGTGCAAACCTTGTAGACGTGAGAATCCAAACATTGTAAAAATCTATGAAAAATATCAAGACAAAGGACTTGAAATTATTGGTGTTTCTCTTGATAGACCTGGAAATAAAGCAGCTTGGTTAAAGGCTATAGAAGACGATAATTTACAATGGCATCAAGTTTCTAACTTACAATATTGGAACGAACCTGTTGCTCAAAAATATCAAGTGCGTTCTATTCCTGCAGCATTTTTAATTGATGAAGAAGGAAAGATAATTGCTAAAAAATTAAGAGGAAAAGCATTAGAGAATAAAATTGCTGAACTATTAAATTAGAAGCAAACACCTAAAGGTGGTTTCTATAGTTTTCCAGTTTTATGCATAACATACAAAATTACTATTGGTATTGCTAATAGTAATACCATGGTCAGGTGCGTTTCAAACAACCAAGTTGCCATAATTAGAGTTAGCACATAACCACCTATTGCGCCTCCAAAATGGGCATCGTGTCCAATATTTCCTAAACTTTTTTTCATTCCGTAAATGGAATACAATAAATATCCTATTCCAAAAACGTATCCAGGAATGGCAAAAGGAATTGGTATAATCATTAATTGCATATTAGGCTCTAATAAAATTGCTGAATATAAAACTCCTGTAACTGCTCCACTTGCTCCAACTGCGCTATAATGATACTCTTCTTTATGGAAATAATACGACAATAGATTTCCAACAATTAAACTTCCAAAATAAATAAGCAAAAACTGAAACTGTCCTAAATAATTTATCACTTCATCTGCAAAAAAATAAAGTGTAAACATGTTAAAAAATAAATGCATATAGTCTACATGCAGAAAACCAGAAGATAAAAATCTTGTATTCTCACCTCGTCTAACAGCACCAATGTTAAACTTATTTTTTTCAAAAAAAGAAAAATCATTTAAACCCTTTAATGAGATTAACACGTTTGCAGCTATAATTAAAATGGTAATAAAATCTATGCTCATAAAATATATAATTTCAATAAAATAACATTACATTCAAATATACTATATATTTGCTCATCAAAATGTATATTATTTAATGCAACTTTTAGCTTACATTATAGTTTACCCTTTTCTATGGTTAATTTCTATTTTACCTTTTAGGATCTTATATGCATTTTCAGATTTCTTATATATATTCATCTACAAAATATTTGGTTACCGAAAAAAAGTAGTAAAAGAGAATTTAAATTTAGTTTTTCCTGAAAAATCTAAAGAAGAAATTAATCATATTACAAGGAAATTCTATCATCATTTATGTGATATGGTAGTTGAATCTATTAAATCCATGACAATTTCAGAAAATGAAATGAAAAAACGTTATGTTTTTACTAATGTTGAAGAAATACATAAATTAGAGAAGATGCATAAAAGTATAGCTTTAATGTGTGGTCATTATGCAAGCTGGGAATGGATTTTTATTCTTCAACGTTATATCAAGCATAAAAGTTATGCTATTTATAAACGACTTGCAAACCCATATTTTGATAAATTAGTTAAGCGTATAAGAGCAAAATACGAAACAAAATTAATTACTACAAAAGAGGCAATTCCTGCTTTAATAGAAGCTAAAAATAAAGGTGAATTAACCATAAATGGTTTTAATGCAGATCAATCTCCAAAAGTAAGAAAAGCTTATCATTGGAATGAATTTATGGGAATTAAAGTTCCTATTCATACAGGGGCAGAAATGTTAGCTAAAAAATTGAATTTAGCTGTAGTTTTCATGAAAGTAAGAAAGGTAAAACGTGGATATTACGAAACTTCTTTTAGCACTATTTGTATTAACCCAAATGAATACGAAAATTACGAAATCACAGATATTTTCATGAAGCTAGTAGAAAAACAAATACATGAGGCTCCAGAATATTACTTATGGACACATAAGCGCTGGAAACACAGAAATAAAGTTCCTAAAGAATTTTAATAAATACTAAAGTTCAAACCACTTATTTACCTGAAGTTTTTTAGCTGCTCCAGAATAAGATTTGTGTATGAATTCGTTTGTATATCTATCGTAATTATAATCTAAAGACCAATCTTTGTGCTTTTCTGCTAATTCTAAGATACTATTACAAACGAATTGAATCTCTTTATCTGTTGTTGTAGGATGTATAGACATTCTTATCCAACCTGGTTTACGTGCTAAATCACCTAAACTAATTTCGTCAGTTAGTTCGTGAGAAGTCTCTTGATCAACATGTAAAAGATAATGTCCATAAGTTCCTGCACAACTACAACCGCCTCTAGTTTGGATGCCAAATCTATCATTTAAAAGTTTTACTCCAAGATTATAATGTAGATCATCAATATAAAACGAAAACACACCTAATCTATCTTTATGTTTTGGTGCCAGAATGTTTATACTTGGTTCATGTTCTAGACTCTTAAAAACATAGTCTAATATTTCGTGTTCACGTTCTAGTATATTTTCAACTCCCATTTGCTCTTTTAGTTTTATTGCAAGTGCAGTTTTTATAGTTTGTAAGAAACCTGGAGTTCCTCCATCCTCACGATCTTCAATATTGTCAAAATACTTATGCTCTCCCCAAGGATTTGTCCAACTTACAGTTCCACCACCAGGACAGTCAGGAATCATATTATTATAGAGTTTTTTATTAAATGCTAATACACCAGAGGTTCCTGGACCACCTAAAAATTTATGAGGTGAAAAGAAAATAGCATCGTAATATGCTTCTTTATCTTTTGGATGCATGTTAATATTGATATAAGGTGCAGCACAAGCATAATCTACAAAACAAACACCGCCATGTTGATGCATAACTTTAGCTATTTCGTGAGTTGGAGTCTGAATTCCAGTAACATTAGAACCTGCAGTTACTGATGCAATTTTAAGCGTCGAGTCTTTATACTTTTCAAGAAGCTCTATTAGATTATCCATGCAAAATAAACCCTTTGGACAAGGTGGAATAACCTCCACTTTAGCCATGGTTTCTAACCAGGATGTTTGATTAGAGTGGTGTTCCATATGTGTTATGAAAACAACAGGTCTTATTTCATCAGGAATATCAGTGTATTTTTCAAGGTTTTCTGGGATTTTTAATCCTAATATCCTTTGAAATTTATTGACAACTCCAGTCATTCCAGTTCCAGCAATTATTAAAACATCATCTTCTTTACAGTTAATATGTTTTTTAATAATGTCTTTAGCTTTGTGATAAGCAAGAGTCATTGCTGTACCAGATTCAGTAGTTTCTGTGTGTGTGTTTGCAACAAAAGGTCCAAAATCCTTAAGCATTTTTTCTTCAATAGGACCGTATAGTCTACCTGAAGCAGTCCAATCTGTATAGACAATTTTTTGTTTGCCATAAGGCGAATCAAATTCTAAATCAACACCAACAATATTATCTCTAAAAGGTTTAAAGTATTCCTGTAATTTAGATGTGCTTTTAGATATAACTATTGACATTGTAAACTGTGTTTAAATTTTGAAAATACTAAATTTTTGCGATTTCTTTTATTTCTGAAATTATTTTAAAAGCTAAAGCATCTGCTTTTTCTTGTGATTTGGCTTCAGTGTAAATTCTTATAATTGGTTCTGTATTACTTTTTCTAAGGTGTACCCATTTCTCAGGAAAATCAATCTTTACTCCATCAACAGTAGTAATATCTTCGTTAGTATATTTTTCTTCCATTTCATGTAAAATCTTATCTACATCTATTTCTGGTGTAAGCTTAATCTTTTCTTTACTCATGAAGTAACTTGGATAACTCGCTCTTAGTTCGCTAACAGGAATTTGCCTTTCAGCTAAAAGACTCAAGAATAATGCAACACCAACAAGAGAATCACGACCATAATGTAGTTCTGGATAAATAATACCTCCATTACCTTCACCTCCAATTATTGCATGTGTTTCTTTCATTAATTGGACTACATTCACCTCTCCTACTGCACTTGCTTGGTAACTTCCTCCATGTTTTTGAGTTACATCTTTTAAAGCTCTAGAAGAGCTCATATTACTTACTGTGTTTCCTTTTTTCTGACTTAATACATAATCTGCACAAGCTACAAGCGTATATTCTTCTCCAAACATATCGCCATTTTCGTCCATAAATGCTAAACGATCAACATCTGGATCTACTACAATTCCAAAATCTGCTCGTTCCTTAACAATCCATTTAGACAACTCAGTAAGGTGCTCTTTTAACGGTTCTGGATTATGTGGAAAATGACCATTTGGTTTGCAATACAATTTAATTGGCTCAACGCCTAAGCGTTCTAAAAGTAATGGAATTGCTATTCCTCCTGTAGAATTTACACCATCTACAACTACTTTAAGTTTGCATTTTTTAATAGCCTCAATATCTACAAATTGTAAATCTAAAACTTCATCAATATGCAAATCTATATACGCATCATTTCTAGTGATTTTCCCTAAATTATCAACATCAGAGAATTGCATAGCATCAGACTCTGAAATATCAAGAATTTTTTGACCTTCTTCAGCATTTAAAAATTCACCTTTTACATTTAAAAGTTTTAATGCATTCCATTGCTTTGGATTATGGCTAGCTGTTAGTATAATACCTCCATCAGCATGCTCCATCGGAACAGCAACTTCAACAGTTGGTGTTGTTGACAATCCTAAATCAATAACATGAATACCAAGACCAATAAGTGTGTTCATTACTAAATTCTGTATCATGTCTCCAGATATTCTAGCATCTCGTCCAACTACTACTCTATAGTTTTCCTTTTCGCGTTGTGTTTTAATCCAAATACCATAAGCTGCTGCAAATTTCACAGTATCTATTGGTGTTAGATTATCTCCTACTGGTCCTCCAATAGTTCCTCTAATTCCAGAGATGGACTTTATAAGTGTCATGAATTGTATCTTTCAAATTAATACGCAAATATACAATTACAAAATCGTAATCTTAAATACTAATTTGTAATTTCACAAAATGAATTTTCTAGCTCACATCTATCTTTCTGGTGATAACAAAAAAGTTATTTTAGGAAACTTTATTGCAGATGGAATTAAGGGAAATAAATACAAGGACTATCCTAAAGATATTCAAACTGGTATTTTATTGCATAGAGCCATTGATTCTTATACAGATGCACATCCTGTCTTTAAGCAAAGTACAAAACGTCTGCATAGTAGGTACAGTCATTTCTCTGGTGTGATAGTTGATATTTATTACGATCATTTTCTAGCTAAAAACTGGAGCAATTATAGTGCTGTTCCATTAGAAAATTACATAAAGGATTTTTATATAAATTTAGAAAACCATATCGATATTCTACCTCCTAGAGTTATCAAAATGATGCCTTATTTAATCCATGATAATTGGCTTTTAAGTTATGCAACTATTAAAGGCATCTCTAAAGTTCTTGAAGGTATGAATAGACGAACAAATAATAAGGGAAAAATCAATAATGCAACTATAGAATTAAAAGAATATTACGATGTATTTGAAAGCGAATTCAGAATCTTCTTTGATGATGTTATTAGTTTCTCTAAGCAAAAACTTGAAGAATTATCCTAAGTGAAAAACAGAATAATTTATGAAGCGTTTTTATCTTTTTATAGCAATTTCAATATACTGTCTTAGCTGCAGACAAGCTCAAAAACTAAACGAAACTCAAGAAACAAATCGAGGTTTAGTTACAGAGCATGCTATGGTTGTTTCAGCTCGTGAAGAAGCTTCGAAAATTGGAACAGAAATCTTAAAAAAAGGAGGTAATGCTTTTGATGCAATGATTGCTACAGAGTTTGCACTTGCTGTTTCATATCCTTTTGCTGGAAATCTTGGTGGTGGTGGATTTATGGTTTACCGATTAGAAAATGGAGGTGTTGGTGCTTTAGATTATCGTGAAAAAGCACCACTTGCCTCTGATAGAGAAATGTATCTTAATGCTTTAGGAAACGTTATACCTAATAAAAGTACATTAGGAGCAATGGCTGTTGGTGTTCCTGGAACTGTTGCTGGGATGTTTGAAGTTCATCAAAAATTTGGTACACTAACTTGGTCAGAAATTATTAATCCTGTTTTAGAACTTGCAGAAAGAGGTATTGTTGTCACTTCAAGCCAAGAAAAGCGATTTAAAACGTATCAAGACCTTTTTTTAAAAACCAATAAAGATTCCATTGTATTTACAAAACCATGGAAAGCAAATGACACCATTAGATTTCCAGCTTTAGCTAATACTTTAAAACGCATTATGGAACATGGCAAAAACGAATTTTACAACGGTGAAATTGCTAATATTCTTGTTAACTTTATTAAAGAAAATGGTGGCATAATTACCCTAGAAGATTTACATCGATACGATGCTAAATGGAGAGAACCTATTGTGTTTTATTACGACGACTTAAAAATCATTTCCATGTCTCCTCCTTCAAGTGGTGGAATTTGTTTAGCTCAAATCTTGAAAATGATTGAACCTTATAATATTGAACAATACAAATACAATTCAACTCAATATATACAATTACTTACTGAAGCAGAGCGAAGAGCTTATGCTGACAGAAGCTATTATTTAGGTGATCCAGATTTTGTTGATATTCATATTGAAAAACTAATTAGTAACAACTATTTAAAAGAAAGAATGTCAACTTTTTCTTTTAATGAAGCGACCTCATCAAGCGATGTTTCTCATGGCAATGTTTCGTTTGTAGAAAGTATGGAAACCACACATTATTCTATTGTAGATCAATATGGTAATGCTATTGCAGCTACCACAACTTTAAATGGTGCTTATGGTTCTAAGTTATATTGCTCGCAATTAGGCTTTTTTCTTAATAATGAAATGGACGATTTTAGTAGTAAACCAGGAGTTCCTAATATGTTTGGTTTAATTGGTGCCGAAGCTAATAGCATTGCACCAGAAAAACGCATGTTAAGCTCTATGACGCCTACAATTGTTGAAAAACATAATAAACTTTACATGACACTTGGAACTCCAGGTGGTTCAACTATTATCACATCAGTATTGCAAACTATACTCAATGTGCACGAATATAACATGAACATGCAAGAAGCTGTAGATGCTCCACGTTTTCATCATCAATGGTTACCAGATGAAATTATTATGGAACCTAATGTTTTCAATAAAACGCTTAAAGATAGTCTACAACTTTTAGGTTATTCTACAAACGAAAACAAAACACCAATTCTTGGAAAAGTAGATGGCATTTTAATACTCGAAAATGGAAACCTTGAAGGTGGTGCAGATAAACGAGGTGATGATAAAGCAATAGGATTCTAATTATGGACTTTCTTTGTACACTTTTGCAGTTATTTAATTCTAACCGAAATGAAGACAATGCATTCCAAATGCATCATTACATGAAGTGTAAATTCGAATTTTTTGGCATTAAAGCTACTGAAAGAAGAAAACTCTTAAATCAAGCAATCAACAAACATAAAGATGAATTAGTTAATAATTATAAAGAGATTACAAAAGAATTATATCTAGTAAAAGAACGCGAATTTCATATGTGTGCTATAGAAATCTTTGAAAAATATTCTCGGAAAAGATATACCAAAGAAAACATCAATATTATTCAATATCTTCTAGAAACGAATTCATGGTGGGACACTGTTGACTATATTTCAAAACACATATTAGGTAAATATCTTCTTCAATTTCCAGAAGAAACAGAATCTGTCATTTCAAAATTCTTAAAGACAAAGAATCGATGGCTTATAAGAAGTACAATTTTGTTTCAATTAGGTTATAATGACAAAACAAATCAAGAACTTTTATTTCGATTATGTAAAATAAATAGTACCTCCAATGAGTTCTTTATAAAGAAAGCCATTGGTTGGGCATTACGTGAATACGGAAAAACAAACCCTCAATCTGTATTAAATTTTGTAAATTCAACTGAATTAAAACCATTGAGCAAAAAAGAAGCTATTAGAAATATTATCTAAATGAATTTTAAAAAAGCGTTAAAAGTTTTGATAGGTATTGTTGTATTTATCTCCTTACCTAGCCTTTTGCTTTTTGGATATGCTTATTATAAATATCACGAAGACATTCCTATTGGAGAAACTGGTGAAAGTGCAGATGCTTTAGCAAATAAAATGCAAAACGCATTAAATATTGAAGCCTTTAATAACGTGAATTACATATCGTTTACCATAAGAAATAAAAGGCATTACGAATGGATTAAAGACAAAAACACTTGCACAGTAACATGGAAAGATTTTAAAGTAGAACTCAATCTAAAAAATCATGATTCAAGTTTAGCCTATATGCATAGTTTTAAAGTAATCTTAGAGGAAAAAAATAAACTTTTGAATAAGGCCTTGGATTATTACCAAAAAGATATATTCTGGTTATTAGCCCCATATAAAGCCTTTGATAATGGTGTTAAAAGAGGAATTGTAAATAACGGTAAATACTCAGACGCTTTATTAATTACGCATCCAAAATCTGATAACCTTCCAGTAGAATCCTATTTATGGATACTAGATGAAAACGGTAAACCTGAAGCGATGAAAATGTGGGGAAATTCAACTCCTATAGATGGGATAGAGGCATCTTGGAATAATTGGACAACTATTGAAAGTGGTGCCATTTTACCAACATTTCATAAAATATTTATGTTTGGAATTGAAATTAGCAATATTAAAACAAAACCTTAAAGTTTAAAAACTTCATTATCATTTAAATCAGTATCAGTTGCTACTTCGTCTTGTTCTATACTTAATCTAGTATCGTTTACCAATCTTGTTTCTTCTAATATTACGTTAGAGATACCAAGCATCCAAGCAACCAAAAATAAATAACCAATTCGTTTTATTGTTAAAAAAACTCCCTTAAACATGCTTTTTGATTGTCAAAATGTATGCCTTAAAAGTTAAACTGACACAATAGCACTTTAACAAAACTATAAATGAAGCTTTCTTCAATTTTTACTTTAAAAAATGTAACTTAGCAACTTTGCGTTTTTATGGCCCATTTTGAAGAAAATATTGAAGTAAAAGGAGCTCGTGTTCATAATTTAAAGAACATAGATGTTACTATTCCTAGAGAGAAACTTGTAGTTATTACAGGACTTTCTGGTAGTGGAAAATCCTCTTTAGCATTCGATACGATATATGCAGAAGGTCAAAGACGTTACATTGAAACATTTTCGTCCTATGCTAGACAATTTCTGGGTAGTTTAGAGCGTCCAGATGTCGATAAAATTGATGGTTTATCTCCTGTTATTGCTATAGAACAAAAAACAACTAGTAAATCTCCGCGATCTACTGTTGGAACCATTACAGAAATATACGATTTTTTAAGATTACTTTACTCTCGTGCAAGTGATGCCTATAGCTTCAATACTGGAGAAAAAATGGTAAGCTACACAGATAAGCAAATTAAAGCGCTTATCATTAATAGTTTTAATAACAAACGTATTAATATTCTAGCGCCAATTATAAAATCGCGTAAAGGACATTATCGTGAATTGTTTGAGCAAATAGCAAAACAAGGATTTGTTAAAGTTAGAACTGATGGTGAAATTCGTGATCTAGTTAAAAGCATGAAACTAGATCGTTATAAAACACACGATATTGAAATTGTAATCGATAGACTTAAAATTGACAGCTCTAAAGACAACGAAAAACGCCTTATGGAAAGCATTAATACTGCTATGTATCATGGAGACAACGTACTTATGGTAATAGATAATGACACTAATGAAGTTCGTTATTTTAGTAGAAACTTAATGTGTCCATCAACTGGAATCTCATATCCAAATCCAGAACCTAATAATTTTTCATTCAATTCTCCAAAAGGTGCATGTAAAACCTGTAATGGAATTGGTAGTTTATACAAAGTAAACGAAAAAAAAATTATTCCAGATTCTTCAATCTCTATTAAAAATGGAGGACTTGCACCTCAAGGACCTCAAAAAAAAAGTTGGATTTTTAAACAACTTGAGCTTATTGCTCAACGTTTTAAATTCGAATTAAACGATCCAATTAAGAAAATACCTAAAGCTGCTTTAGAGATGATACTTTATGGTGGAAATGATAAATTTTCTATTGAAAGTAAAACTTTAGGAGTAACCAGGAATTATAATATAGATTTTGAAGGCATTGCTAATTTTATTGAAAGTCAATACCACAATTCAGACTCTAGTTCAATTAAGCGTTGGGCAAAAAGTTATATGGACAAAGTAATCTGTCCAGAATGTGAAGGGACTAGATTAAAAAAGGAATCTTTATTCTTCAAGATTAATAATAAAAGCATTTCAGATTTAGCTAGTTTAGATATTATAGATTTAGCAAATTGGTTTAAAGATTTAGATGATTTCCTTACTGAAAAACAAAAAATCATTGCTAGAGAAGTTTTAAAAGAAATTAAAACAAGAATACAGTTTTTGCTTGATGTTGGATTAGATTATTTAGCACTTAACAGAAGTTCTAAATCACTTTCTGGTGGAGAAGCTCAACGAATTAGATTAGCGACTCAAATAGGATCACAACTAGTTGGAGTACTTTATATTCTTGACGAACCAAGTATTGGATTGCATCAACGTGATAATCAAAAACTTATTAACTCTTTGTTATCACTTAGAGATATTGGAAATTCAATAATTGTTGTTGAGCATGATAAAGAAATGATTGAGCGAGCAGATCATGTTATTGATATTGGTCCAAAAGCTGGACATCATGGAGGAGAAATTATAAGCGAAGGTGCTCCAAAAGAATTATTAAAACATCATACACTTACTTCAGATTATTTAAATGGCACTCTAGAAATTGAAGTCCCTAAAAAACGCAGAAAAGGTAATGGAAAAACAATTAAGCTTCTAGGTTGTACTGGAAACAATCTTAAAAATGTCAATGTCTCCTTTCCTTTAGGTAAAATGATTGGGGTAACTGGAGTTTCAGGTAGTGGAAAATCCACATTAATAAATGAAACGCTGTATCCAATTTTAAATAATCATTACTTCAATGGTGTTAAAACACCAATGCCCTATAAAAAAATTCAGGGACTAGAACATATAGATAAGGTAATAGACATTAATCAATCTCCAATTGGTAGAACACCAAGAAGTAATCCTGCAACATACACTGGTGTTTTTAGTGAAATTAGAAGTCTGTTTGCTAAAATCCCTGAAGCGATGATTCGTGGTTATAAACCAGGACGTTTTAGTTTTAATGTTGCTGGTGGACGTTGTGAAACCTGTAAAGGTGGAGGATTACGAGTTATTGAAATGAACTTTTTACCAGATGTTTATGTAGAATGTGAGATATGTCAAGGTAAGCGCTTTAATAGAGAAACTCTGGAAATAAGATATAAAGGAAAATCTATAAGTGATGTACTAAACATGACTATTGAAGACGCAGTTGTATTCTTTGAACACATTCCAAAAATCTACAGAAAACTAAAAACCATTGAAGATGTTGGATTAGGTTATATAACATTAGGTCAACAAAGTACGACGCTTTCAGGAGGAGAAGCACAACGTATAAAACTAGCCACAGAACTTTCTAAAAAAGATACTGGAAACACTTTCTACATTTTAGACGAACCTACAACAGGTTTACATTTTGAAGATATTAGAGTGCTTATGGAAGTACTCAACAAACTTGTTAATAAAGGCAATACAGTTTTAATTATTGAACACAATTTAGATGTTATTAAAACTGTAGATTACATCATTGATATTGGTTACGAAGGTGGAAAAGGTGGCGGTGACATTGTTGCAACTGGATCTCCAGAAGAACTTATAAAAGACAAAAAAAGCTATACAGCACAATTTTTAATAAAAGAATTACAATAATTTTAAGACTATAAATCATGAATAAGCAACACCACAAAGGATGGAATGAGATAAAAACAAACGACTCTTGGGCGATTTTTAAAATCATGGGAGAATTTGTTAAAGGATTTGAAAATTTAAGTAGAATTGGTCCTTGTGTGTCGATTTTTGGATCAGCTAGAACAAAACCAGACCAGAAGTATTATAAAATAGCTGTAGACATTGCACAAGGTATTGTAGAAGCTGGTTATGGTGTAATTACAGGTGGTGGACCTGGAATAATGGAAGCAGGTAATAAAGGAGCTCACCTTGCAGATGGGACCTCAGTTGGTTTAAATATTGAGTTACCTTTTGAACAACATGATAATCCATACATTGACTCTGATAAAAGTTTAGATTTCGATTATTTCTTTGTTAGAAAAGTGATGTTTGTAAAATATTCTCAAGGGTTTGTTGTAATGCCTGGTGGATTTGGAACTTTAGACGAGTTGTTTGAAGCATTAACACTTATTCAAACTAATAAAATTGCAAAGTTCCCAATTATATTAGTTGGATCTGATTATTGGACTGGATTAATAGATTGGATAAAAACTACATTATCTGAAACTTTTAAAACAATTAGTAAAGGAGATTTAAATTTAATTCATATAGTTGATTCTAGAGAAGAAGTAATAGATATACTTGATAGTTTCTATAAACGTTATAACTTAAGTCCTAATTTCTAAACCACAAATGACTAAAAAAATCCCCCTTCTATTTTTATTTATTTTAAGTTTTCAATTTAATACAGCTCAAGAAGTATTTAAAACTATGTTTTATAATGTTTTAAATTATCCACTAGAACAAGGCTCAATTTCAAGACTTCAAGATTTAGATGTTATTTTAAACGATTTTCAACCAGATTTATTTATGATTTGTGAATTGAATAATGAACAAGGTGCTAATGATATTTTAAATATTCTTATTAATATGAATTCTAGTTTTTCTAGAGCAACATTTGTGCCTAATACTTCTGATAATACAATTGGAGATCAAAACGACCTACAAAATATGCTTTATTATGACAGCTCTAAATTTATTTTACAATCTCAACACGAAGTAACCACACTTTACAGAGATTTTAATCATTATGTTTTAAAACTCAATACATTGAATCAAAATTTAAATCCAATTATATTAAATGTTTTTATCTGTCATTTAAAAGCATCCGATGGCTATGATAATGAGCAATTACGATTATCTATGGTAAATGATTTTGTATCCTATTTAAACAATAATCTTGCAGATAATAGTTATATTATTCTTGGAGGTGATTTAAACATATATAGAAATTCTGAACCTGCTTTTGAAGAATTACTAAATACAACTAACGATAACGATATCACATTTGTGGATCCAGCAAACAGAGTAGGTAGTTGGCATAACAATCCAAACTATTTAGATGTTTTTACACAATCCACTAGAACACAAACAGGACTAGGTGGTGCAACAGGAGGATTTGATGATAGATTTGATTTCATACTTACTTCAGAAAATATGTTGACAAATCCAGATATTTTTTATGTAAGTAACTCCTATCAAGTATATGGAAACAATAATAATCCTAACTGTTGGAACTCAGAAATAAACAGTGATGATTGTAGTGGTTCGGTGTTTAGTGCTGCAATTAGAGAATCACTATATTATATGAGTGACCATCTTCCTGTTACTGCAAAATTTCAAACTAACGAAACGACACTTCATAATACAGATATTGTTCTAGAGGACGATATGATTAGTTTTTTAAATGGAAATATTGTTAGCAGCACACTTCAACTTAAAGTTAATAATAATACAAATAACATTTCAGAATTACATATTTTTAATAGTTTAGGACAAAAAATTGCAAATATTAGTATTGATAACACTGATATAATTACTATAGACACTTTTTTCTTGTCTTCAGGATTGTATTATATAACAACAAATACTTTTTCAATAAAACCATTAAAGTTTATTAAAAAATAGTTTGATTAGAAAGCTAACATATTACCTCATTTTTTGCTCTACCATTTTAGCTAATGGTCAAAATAAAATAAACCTTATTGCCGATTTCGATATTGAACAAAAGGAAATTTGTATAAAGCAATACATTGAATATTTTAATACTACAAACGATACCTTATATGACATATATTTAACAGATTGGAATAATAGTTTTTCAAATAAAAATACACCATTAGCATTAAGATTTGCAGAAGAATATAATGCAAGTTTTCATTTTGCTAAAAATGAAGAACGTGGTTTTACAAGTATAACTTCAATACAAAACCAAGACAAAGAAGAATTATACTATTTTAGACTTGAAGAACAACAAGATATTGTTAAAGTTACCCTAGCTAAACCGTTATTACCAAATCAGTCTTATAAAATTAGTTTAGACTACAATGTATTCATTCCTAGTTCTAAATTTACGCTTTATGGTGTCTCTGGATTAAATGAATTTCGTTTAAAATATTGGTATATCACGCCTGCTTCTTATAATGGTACTTGGCAGCTTTTTAGTAATAAGAACTTAGACGATTCATTTATACCAAAAGCAAACATTAGTTTAAAAGTAAAATATCCAGGTAACTACATAATTACTACAGAGTTAGATGAAATTAAAACAAACGAAAAAGAGAAAATAAAAACTTCAGAATTCTATGGTGAAGATAGAGTTGATACAAGACTGTACTTGCAAAAGTCACCTTCTATGAAGACTACTCAAACCGATAGGTTTGCAATCTTGTCTGATATACAAGATAAAAATCTTAGAAATATCGAAAAAGCCATTTTAGCTGATAGAGTTGCCCGATTTATTGAAATAAAACTCGGAAAATATCCTCATAAAAAACTATTGGTTACAGAAATAGATGTTAGGAAAAATCCAATTTATGGATTAAATCAGTTACCAGATTTTATTAGACCTTTTCCAGAGTTTTTTCATTATGAATTAAAATTGCTAAAAAACACAATAAGTAATTACTTAGATAATGTTCTACTTATAAACCCAAGAAAAGAACACTGGTTAAAAGATGGTATAGAGTCTTATTATTTAATGATGTACATAGAAGATTATTATCCAGATATTAAGCTAATTGGTAACTTAGCAAATATTTGGGGTATACGCTCATTTCATGCTGCAGATTTAAAGTTTAACGAGCAATATGGTTTGTTTTATATGCACATGGCAAGAACAAATAGAGATCAACCACTAACAACTCCAAAAGACTCTCTTATTAAATTTAATAATGACTTAGGAAACAAATTTAAAGCTGGAGTTGGACTTAAATATTTAGATGCTTACATAAATAATAACATACTGGATAAAACATTGAAATCGTTTCTAGAAAAACATGCCTTAAAAACAATTTCTATTAAAGATTTTGAAACCTATCTAAAATCTAAAACAGAAAAAGACATCGATTGGTTTTTTAGAGATTATGTATCAACTCGAAAAAAAATTGATTTTAAAATAAAACAATTTAAAAAAACTGACGACTCCATAAGTTTTACAATTAAAAATAAACGTGACTCTAATGTTCCCATTTCTTTGTTTACATTAAATAAAGATTCTCTAATTTCTAAAACGTGGGTTACAGATTTACAGAATGAAAAAAAATATTCACTTTCTAGAGAGCATGCAGATAAAGTTGTTTTAAACTATGACAAAACAATTCCAGAATACAACCTCAGAAACAACACTGCGTCTTTAAATGGTTTTCTATTTTATAAAAAACCACTCCAAGTAAGGTTATTTCAAGATTTTGAAAACCCAAATTTCAGTCAGCTGTTTTTAATGCCAACATTAGAATTTAGAAACATTTACGATGGTATAACTATAGGTGCAAAATTTTATAATAAAACCGTTTTAAGAAAAGCATTTAATTATAGAATTTCACCATTGTATTCATTAAAATCTAAATCGTTTACAGGAACTGCTTTATTAAACTATTTTCAGAATATTGATTATAAAAATCTTTACAGAATTACTTATGGTTTATATTTTGGTTATAAAAGTTATGCA
The DNA here is from genome assembly GCA_013042715.1 of Flavobacteriaceae bacterium. Classification (GTDB taxonomy): domain Bacteria; phylum Bacteroidota; class Bacteroidia; order Flavobacteriales; family Flavobacteriaceae; genus Site-B15. The sequence goes on from JABDPN010000289.1 coordinate 18,204, forward strand.
CAAGACCTTTTTGCAAGTCAAGTATCACCTTATATAAGTTTTAATTTTAGAGATAAGGATAATTTTAGATCTAAAAAATATCAAGCATTAAACATTAGATATGTAGACATAAATCGAGACGAGGATGCTAACAATATACTAGCTACAGATGAGCCTAATTACTCAATATTTAATGTAAGATATATAAATACTGATCCAGCTTTAATTAATTATTATAAGTGGTTTACAGATTTTCAACTATCTAAAAATTTTGGTAAAATTTCTATAAACTATGAATACAGAAAACTATTCCAAAATAATAGACAATTAAACTTAAGATTTTTTGGAGGAACATTTTTATATAATAAAACACCTAGCAACAACAACTATTTTAGTTTTGCTCTTGATAGACCAACAGATTATCTATTTGACTACAATTATCTTGGTAGGGCTGAAGCAAGTGGTCTAGTAAGTCAACAGATTATAATTGCAGAAGGCGGTTTTAAATCGGTACTAGACACTCCTTTTGCAAACCAATGGATTTCTACAATTAACGCAAGTACAACTATCTGGAATTACATTCAAGCTTATGGAGATATAGGATTGGTAAAGAATAAAAATAAATCTGCTAGATTTGTTTACGACTCTGGAATAAGACTTAATCTTGTAACAGATTATTTTGAAATTTATTTTCCTGTTTATTCCAATTTAGGTTGGGAAATTGGTCAAAATAATTACGAAGAAAAAATTCGATTTCTGTTTACAATAGATCCTCAGACACTTTTTGGATTATTTAGAAGAAAGTGGTATTAAATTATCTAAATCTTTAAACTTTTCATTAAATAAAAATTATTTTATTATTAAATCTTCAATATTTATTGAAATATAAATGTTTTTAATGCATATTTCACAACTTTTTAACAAATCAATCTATTGCAAACAAAGCTTTATTTAATTATATTTGTGACCAATCCAAAACAATTTTATGCAAACCAATTCAGACTTAACAAAGAGTATTTCATTTAATGAATTTAAAAATGAAATCCTTAAAGATTACACGACTGCTGTAACAAGTAGAGAATGTAGTTTATTAGGAAGACGCGAAGTACTTACTGGAAAAGCTAAATTTGGAATTTTTGGAGATGGTAAAGAAATACCACAACTAGCTATGGCAAAAGCCTTTAAAAAAGGTGATTTTCGCTCAGGATACTATCGTGACCAAACGTTCATGATGGCTTTAGGCGAATTAAATGTTGAACAGTTTTTTGCAGGATTATATGCTAACCCTGATTTAAATGCAGAACCAATGAGTGCTGGAAGGCAGATGGGTGGACATTTTGCAACGCACAGTTTAGATGATAACTACAACTGGAAAGACTTAACCAAGCAATATAATTCTAGTGCAGATATCTCTCCTACTGCAGCACAAATGCCTAGGCTATTAGGATTAGCTCAAGCTTCAAAAATATATAGAAATATTCCAGCTATAAATTCTGATAAATTCTCAGTTAACGGAAATGAAGTTGCTTGGGGAACAATTGGTAATGCAAGTACAAGTGAAGGCTTATTTTTTGAGACTATAAATGCAGCTGGAGTACTTCAAGTTCCAATGGTTGTCAGTGTTTGGGATGATGAGTATGGTATTTCTGTTCATGCAAGACACCATACAACTAAAGAAAATATTTCAGAAATCCTTAAAGGTTTTCAAAGAGATGAAGACAACAAAGGTTACGAAATCCTTAAAGTTAAAGGTTGGGACTATTCAGCATTAATTGACACCTATCAAAGAGCTGCAGATATAGCTGGTATAGAACATGTTCCTGTTTTAATTCATGTAGTTGAACTTACACAACCACAAGGTCACTCTACTTCTGGTTCACACGAACGTTACAAAGAACCTGAACGCTTAGCTTGGGAAAAAAAATACGATTGTATAGCTAAAATGCGCGAATGGATAATTACACAAGGTATTGCAGATCAAGAAGAACTGACAAACCTTGATAAATCTATTAAACGTCAAGTAAGACAATTAAAAACAAAAGCTTGGAATAATTTCTTGGAGTCTATTGTTCATGAACGTGAGGAATTATTGAACCTTCTAAATATAGTAGCTTCAAAAAGTACAAATAGAACTTTTATAAACAAATTAGCCAACGATTTAAAATCAATAGAAGAACCTTTACGTAATGATATTCTATCAACAGCTAGAAAATCTTTACGTTATCTTTTAAAAGAAGATTTTAAAGAAAAAGACCATCTTAAAAATTGGATAGATCATTATTTTGAAGTTAATCAACCTAAATATAGTTCACATTTATATAGCGCTTCACCAAAACGTGCTACTGAAATAAAGGAAGTACCACCTATTTATGATGAAAAAGCAGAGTTAGTAGATGGTAGAATTATTCTTCGCGATAATTTCGATAAATTATTTTCTAGATATCCTAATAGCCTAATTTTTGGGGAGGACACAGGACAGATTGGCGATGTAAACCAAGGTCTAGAAGGATTACAAAATAAATATGGCGAATTAAGAATTGCAGATACTGGAATTAGAGAAGCATCAATAATAGGTCAAGGCATAGGAATGGCTTTAAGAGGTTTAAGACCAATAGCAGAAATTCAGTATTTAGATTACTTAATGTACGCGCTTCAAATAATCAGTGACGATTTAGCTACTTTACATTACAGAACAGTTGGAAAACAAAAAGCACCATTAATTATTAGAACACGAGGACACAGACTAGAAGGTATTTGGCATTCTGGATCGCAACTTGGTGGAATAATTAATCTCGCTAGAGGAATTTATGTTCTTGTACCTAGAAACATGTCAAAAGCAGCTGGATTTTACAATACACTTATGGAAAGCGACCAACCAGCTTTAGTTGTTGAGTGCTTAAATGGTTATAGGTTAAAAGAAAGAATGCCCAAAAACTATGGAGAATTTAAAACTCCTGTTGGTGTTATTGAAACTATAAAAGAAGGAAGTGATATTACTTTAGTTTCTTATGGTTCAACGCTTAGATTAGTAGCTAAAGCTGCAAAAGAATTACTAGAAGTTGGAATTGATGCAGAGGTTATTGATGTACAGTCCTTAATTCCTTTTGATATTAATCACGACATTGTAAAAAGTGTTGCTAAAACAAATCGTTTAATGGTTATTGACGAAGATGTTCCTGGTGGTTCTTCAGCATATATTCTAGATAAAATAATAAGAAAACAACTAGCTTATCAATATCTAGACAGTCAACCACAAACCTTAACAGCAAAGTCACATAGACCAGCTTATGGTACAGATGGAGACTACTTTAGTAAACCATCTATTGAAGATATTTTTGAAGCTGTTTTTAATGTCATGCATGAGGTAAATCCTAACAAATATCCTACGCTTAGATAGTAGATTACTTATTATTTAGAACACTAAATCGCTTACTTTTAAAGCGATTTTTTTATATATTTATTTTCTAATGGCATAATTGTTGTTTTTTCATCAATCTAAAACACTACAACTTAAAATCATGAAAAAAATATTACTTCTCCTCGCTCTAGTATCAATTTGCTTTATTGGATTTTCACAAGAGAACAACAATTTTTTTAGATTATATCAAAATGAGGAAGCATTTGATACATCTTTATGTTTTAATGAAAATTCAGAATATAATAAATTAAATTTTGTTTTAGATGAAAACGCTCCAGAGTCGTATAGTAATGCAACACTGTTATTATATTTAAATGAAAAATCATCAATGTCATTTGTAAAACTTGATAACTTTAAGGAACTAAAACTATTTAATTTAAAATTTTGGCTTAATGAAAATGAAGCATTTAAAAATGAAAATAGCTTATTTTTTGAATTCGTTTTAAAAGAAGATTCTATTGTTATACAACAAATAGCTATTTGCATAGAACCTTCAGAATTAAATGAAACTAGAGGGTCTTCAAATCCAGAATATGTTAAAATGCCAGTTTATTTCGCTACAGACAGAAACTACATTGAAACAGATGATGTCTACGAGCAATTTGGAGTTAAACGTTCAGATTTAAAATATGGTATGTGCGAAGTGAGTATTCCTCACGACCATAAAATTGGACATATAGAAAGTCCTTCCATCTGGAAGTTTGAATTCTCTGAAGACCCAGAAAAACATATTGTTTTACATTCGGCAAAACTATTTGACAAGTCAACATTCTTCAAGACCTTATCTACTAACATCAAAAAATCTAATAAGAAAAGTAGTTTTTTATTTGTTCATGGTTATAACGTTTCGTTTGGAGATGCAGCAAAACGTACTGCACAAATTTCTTATGATTTACTTTTTGATGGTGAAGCTGTGTTTTACAGTTGGCCTTCTCAAGCCAATACAGCTGCTTACACTAGAGACGAAGCCAATATAAAATGGGCAGAAGCTAACATTAAAAATTTTCTTGAGGATTATATTAACAAATCTGAAGCTGAAGAAATCTACCTCGTTGCACATAGTATGGGTAACAGAGGATTAACTAGAGCTATTATTTCTTTATTTAAAGAACGTCCAGAATTAAAAGAGAGAATAAAAGAAATAATACTTGCTGCGCCAGATATTGATGCAGATGTTTTTAAACGCGATATTGCACCAAAAATGGTAGAATTGGTTCAAAAACCTATTACATTATATGTTTCAGCAGACGATGTTGCATTAAAAGCATCTAAAGCGCTTCATGGCTATTCAAGAGCAGGTGATTCTGGTGATGGTATCGTTTTAATTGATGGTATCGAAACCATAGATGCTACTGGAGTTGACACTAGTTTTTTAAGTCATTCATATTTTGCTGATACTACATCAATAATTACAGATATTTTTGACCTTATAAAAACTGGAAAACGTGCAAAATCTAGAAAACAATTAAAACTTATTGAATTACGTAATTCGATTTACTGGAAAGTTAAACATTAAAAATATTTATAACCAACCAAAATTAATAAATTATGACAATTTCTAGTTACAATAGCTTAGCATTACTAGTACTTAGAATTGGAGCATCTGCTATGATGTTAACTCATGGTATTCCTAAAATTGAAAAACTATTTAACTCTCCAATTGAATTCCCAGATCCACTAGGAATTGGATCACTTTTTTCACTTGTACTAGCTTTATTAGGAGAAGTTATTGCTCCTATTTTAATAATTATTGGATTAAAAAGTAGATTTGCTTCTATAATAGCATTAATTACCATGCTAGTTGCTGCTTTTATGGTTCATGCTGGAGATTCGTTTGGGCAAAAAGAAAAAGCACTATTGTATGCACTTTGCTTCTTAGTTATATTTTTAGCTGGTCCGGGAAAATTTTCTATAGACAAAAATTAGATTTTTCACAATGTAAAATTGCATTGTTATCAATGTTGTATTGCATCTTATTTTTTAACATTAACTTGATATTATTTAAGAAATTTATACTGGATTAGTAATCAATAATTGGGGAAGTTTAATTACTAAAACTCTAAGCTTATTCAATAAAGGAATAATAAATTTTAAAGTACCATTCTAGTATGTGCTAGTTAGTTATTGGATTGGTTATTATTGTTAGATTTGTTAAAACTGCCTTCTTGAGAAGGCAGTTTTTTCTTTTAATTCATAATTTTTACAAGTAATTCTTTTAATAAGTCACCTTGAGGTAAAGCATTAGCACCAACACCCTTGCTTTTTACATCAGCTTCTCTTAAAATTGAGATAATTCGACTTACATTTCGCATTGGATAATTTCGTGCTGCTGCAACATAGTCCTTTACAAAATATGGATTTACACCAAGAGAACTAGCTACATGTCGTTCTTGTTTGTTCTCTAAACCATGATATTTTAATAGCTTAGTAAAGAAATTATTTAACAAAGATACTGTAACAACCATTGGGTTATCCTTTGGATTTTGAGCAAAATAGTTAATTATTTGATGAGCTTTAACCTTATTACGCTGTCCAATTGCTTTTTGCAACTCAAAATTATTAAAATCTTTACTTATACCAATATTTTTTTCTATAAGCTCAGGTGTTATTTGAGTGCTTTGCGGATAAATGGATTGTAATTTTTCTAACTCGTTATGAATTTTACTTAAATCAGTTCCTAAAAACTCCACCAACATTTGTGAAGATTTTGGTGTAATACTGTATTTCTTTGATGCTAAAACACGTCTAATCCAATCTGGAACTTTATTTTCATAAAGCTTTTTGCTTTCAAAAACAACACCTACTTTTTTTACAGCTTTATAGAGCGCATTACGCTTATCAATTTTTTTGTATTTATAATTAATAACTAAAACAGTTGAAGGCTGTGGATTTTGAGCATACCTTGTAAGATTTTCAATAGTCCTAGAAAGCTCCTGTGCTTCTTTTATAATAACTACTTGACGTTCTGCCATCATAGGAAAACGCTTAGCATTAGCTATAATGTCGTCTACAGAAATATCAGCACCATATAAGATAACTTGATTAAATCCTTTTTCAGCTTCATCTAAAATGTTATTTTCAATAAACTCTGAAATTTTATCTATATAATAAGGCTCATCTCCAATTAATAAATAAATAGGTTTAATGTTTCCATTTTTAATATCAGCAACTAATTGTTTAACTTCGTCCATCTAAAGGTTTATCAGTTTTTAAAGTGCAGAAACTTAATTTTCCATCATACAGCTTCAGATTCAAAAGTAAAGAAAATAATACTCTTATTTTTGATGAGATACGTAAAAAATTTGTTGTTTTAAAACCTGAAGAATGGGTTAGGCAACATTGTGTAAAGTTTCTAATTGAGGAGAAGAAATATCCAAAGTCTTTAATAAATGTAGAAAAATCTCTAAAGATTAACGATCTTATAAAACGTTATGATATTGTAGTTTTTAATTCTGATGGTAGTATACACTTAATTGTAGAATGTAAATCTCCTAAAATTAAAATCACTCAGCATACTTTCGATCAAATTGCACAGTATAATCTAGCGCTTAATGCTTCATTTTTAATGGTCACGAATGGAATAAATCACTATTATTGCAATATAGATTTTGAAAAAGAAGTTTATAATTTTCTAAAAGAAATACCATCTCATAAACATTGAAAATAGCAATAATAATATTAAACTGGAATGGAAAAAAACTACTCGAACAGTTTTTACCTTCCGTTTTAAAATTCTCTAAAGAAGCAGAAATATATGTTGCGGACAATGCTTCTACTGATGATTCCATAGCTTTTATTAAGTCTAACTACTCTAAAATAAAAATAATTAAAAACGAATGCAATTATGGCTTTGCAAAAGGCTATAATGAAGCTGTAAAGAATCTAGAAGAAGATGTTTTTTGCTTTTTAAATAATGATATTGAAGTTTCAGAAAACTGGCTAATTCCTATTATTAATTATTATAAAACAAATAAATTCTTTTCTATTGTTCAACCTAAAATTTTGGATTATAAAGATAAAACCAAGTTTGAATATGCTGGAGCTGCTGGAGGTTTCTTAGATAAATTTGGATATCCATATTGTAAAGGAAGAATTTTTAACACCATTGAAAAAGACAAAGGTCAGTATAACAAAAAGGAAAATATTTTCTGGGCATCTGGTGCTTGCTTGTTTATTAATGCTGATTTATTTAGAAAGTTAAAAGGTTTTGACGAATCCTTTTTTGCGCATATGGAAGAGATTGACTTATGTTGGCGTGCACAAAATTTTGGCTACGTTATAAACTATATTCCAGATTCCGTTGTATATCATCTTGGTGGAGCAACTTTGGAGCATACAAATCCAAGAAAAACCTTTTTAAATTTTAGAAATAGTCTATTTACATTAGTTAAAAATGCAAAAGGAAACATCTTCTATTTAGTATTTATAAGATTAATTCTAGATGGTATTGCAGGATTAAAATTTTTGTTAGAATTAAAACCAACACATACACTTGCAATTATAAAGGCACACATCTCGTTTTACTACAATCTTTTAAGATTAGTAAAGCAAAGAAAAGATATTCAACCTTCAGTAAAGTATTATAAAAAACCATCTATAGTTCTTTTATATTTTTTAAAAAAGAAAACCACTTTTAATAGTTTATAAAATAGTTAGTAAAAGTTTTGTTAAGACTAAGCATAACAATATATTTTTCAATAGTTTTGTACAACTAATCACATAACAATTAAAATAACTATCATGAAAAAAATACTATTGTTAAGTTTATCTGCAATGTTTGTACTAAGTTCTTGTGTGTCTAAAAAAGAATACACTGCTCTTGAAACAAAGCATAAAGAAACTCAAGATTTATTAAATACTGCAACTGTTAAGTTAAATGCTTGTTTAGAAGATAAAGCATCTGCTTCTGCTCGTGCATTAGCTTTAGAAGAGCAAATTTCAGATTTAAGGAACACAAACAAAAGCTTAATAGAAAGCAATAAAGATTTAACAATGCTTACTACTAAAGGTGCAGAAAACGTTGAGAAGACACTTGAAAGTATGAAAGAAAAAGATCTTAAAATTTCTAGACTTCAGGATGCTGTTAACAAAAAAGACAGTGTTATGTTAGCTTTAGTGACAAGCTTAAAGAAAGAAGTTGGAATAGACGATCCAGATATTGAGGTTAATGTAGAAAAAGGAGTTGTGTTTATTTCTATAGCTGATAAATTATTATTTAAAAGCGGAAGCTATGTTGTAACAGACAAAGCTAAAGGTGTATTAGCAAAAGTAGCTAAAGTTGTTAAGAGTAAACCAAACTTTGATTGTATGGTTGAAGGACATACCGATGACAGATCATACAAAAAGGGAGTTTTACTAGACAATTGGGATTTAAGTGTTAAACGTTCTACATCTATTATTAGAGTGCTTCAAGAACTTGAAGTTAATCCTGCACAATTAATCGCAGCTGGTAGAAGTCATTTTGTGCCATTAGTAGATAATGATACAGCCGAAAATAGAGCTAAAAATAGAAGAACAAGAATTGTTGTACTTCCTAAAATTGATGAATTCTACGACATGATAGAAAAGGAAATGAAAACACTTTCAGCACAAGGTAATTAAAAGATTATTTTTATAAATTAAAAAAGGCGCAACTTATTCGTTGCGCTTTTTTTTATATCTACAAAAGAATATCCAAACTTCCCTTACCTTCTCTAACAACAATAGGCTCATCTTTTGATAAATCAATAATTGTAGAAGCTTGATTACCACCAAAACCAGCATCAATAATTAGATCAACATTGTGTTTCCAG
>JABDPN010000138.1 GCA_013042715.1 Flavobacteriaceae bacterium
CTTCAATGCTTGTACCTTTTCGTGGACCTTCATCTTTTGTGACTGTATATGATTTTGTTGCTTTTTTACCATTTTCATCAATATATGTTTGATCTACAGTAATAGGAACAATTAGATCTTGAAAACGATTTTCTGCTTGAGCTTTTAAAGCTTTCATATGTGAATTAAATGCAAACTCATCTTGGTCTTCTCTTGAAACTTTAAATTGGTTGGCAACTGCTTCAGCAGTATTTCCCATTCCCCAATAATAATCTTCATGTCCAGAGTTAATGACATCGTAATTTAATTCTGGTTTAAAACCAGTCATTGGAACTGCACTCATACTTTCTGAACCTCCAGCAATGATACAATCTGCCATTCCAGCTTGAATTTTTGCAGTTGCAATTCCTATAGTTTCTATTCCTGAGGAACAAAAACGGTTAACGGTTACACCAGGAACATCAACACTATTTAATCCTATTAATGAAATAAATCGTGCCATGTTTAAGCCTTGAGAGCCTTCTGGCATTGCATTACCAACTATAACGTCATCAATTCTCGATACATCAAGATTTGGTAGTTCCTTCATCATATGCTGAATGGTTTCAGCGCCTAATTCATCAGCTCTTTTAAATCGGAATACACCTCTTGGTGCTTTTCCAACTGCAGTTCTATATGCTTTTACTATATATGCTTGTTTCATTTTCTAGTTTCTTAAAGGTTTACCTGTTTTTAACATGTGTTGAATGCGCTCTAATGTTTTGCGCTCTGTACATAAACTTAAAAATGCTTCTCGCTCAAGGTCTAATAAGTATTGTTCACTTACTCTTGTAGGCTCCGATAAATCTCCTCCAGCCATTACATACGCTAATTTGTTAGCTATTTTATGGTCGTGTTCACTAATGTAGTTGGCAGCTTCCATTGAGTCTGTTCCTACTAAGAACATACCTAATGCTTGCTTACCAAGGACTTTTACATCTTTACGTTTTACAGGTTGTGTATAACCAGCATCAGCTAATAGTTTTGCATGTGCTTTAGCTGTAGCTATTTGTCTGTCTTTGTTTACAACAACGACATCTTTTCCTTGTTGAAGAATTCCATAATCAAAAGCTTCATAAGCAGAGGTAGCAACTTTAGCCATTCCAATTGTTAAGAAATACTCTTGAAGTATATTAAGTTCTACATCACCTTTTCTAAAAGTGTCTTGAGCTCTTAAAGCCATTTCCTTGGAGCCTCCACCTCCTGGAATAACACCAACACCAAACTCTACCAATCCAATATATGTTTCTGCAGCAGCAACTACTTTATCTGCATGTAGAGATAATTCACAACCACCACCAAGTGTCATTCCATATGGTGCTGCTACTGTAGGGATAGAAGAGTAACGCATACGCATCATCGTATCTTGGAAGTATTTAATTGCCATGTTCAATTCATCATATTCCTGCTCAACAGCCATCATAAAAATCATACCAATATTGGCTCCAACTGAGAAGTTAGCGCCTTGATTTCCTATCACTAATCCTTCGAAATCTTTTTCGGCTAAATCAACTGCTTTGTTCAATCCAGCTAGAACATCTCCTCCTATGGTATTCATTTTAGATTGGAATTCGCAGTTAAGGATTCCATCACCTAGATCTTCTATAACTACTCCTGAATTTTTAAATACTTCATTTGATTTTCTGATGTTATCCAGAATTATGAATGCATCTTGTCCAGGAATCTTTACTTGAGATTTAGCAGGAATATTGTAGGCAAAAGTTGCTCCATCTTTTATAGTATAAAATGAAGAACTTCCTAATGCTAACATATCATTAACCCAGACTGCAGGCTTTTTGCCTTCAGCTTTCATGATTTCTATACCTTTTTGGACTCCAATTGCATCCCAAATTTGGAATGGTCCATGTTCCCATCCAAAACCAGCCTTCATGGCATCATCAATTTTGTATAATTCGTCTGTGATTTCTGGAATTCTGTTTGAAACATATTCGAACATCGCTGCAAAATTCTTTCTGTAGAATTCACCAGCTTTATCTTTTCCAGAAATAAGAACTTTAAAACGATCGATAACTTTATCAATCGTTTTTGTAAGTTCTAAAGTAGGGAAGCTAGCTTTATTTTTAGAGCGATATTTTAAAGTGTCTAAATCCAATGAAAGGATTTCACTTTTACCTTTATCACCTTTTACTTTTTTATAGAATCCTTGTCCTGTTTTGCTTCCTAACCAATTGTTTTTCATCATTGTGTCGATGAAATCAGGTAGTTTAAAAAGCTCATGTGCTTCATCATCTGGACAGTTGTTGTAGATTCCGTTAGCAACATGCACCAACGTATCTAATCCAACAACATCAACTGTTCTAAAGGTTGCAGATTTTGGACGACCAATTACAGGACCAGTTAATTTATCAACTTCTTCAACTGTTAAGCCTAATTCTTTTACTTGATGAAATAATGATTGAATTCCGAAAATTCCAATTCTGTTTCCGATGAAAGCAGGAGTATCTTTAGCAATAACAGATGTTTTGCCTAGGAATTGCTCTCCATATCCATTAAGGAAATCTAATACTTTATCTGACGTTTTAGGACCTGGAATTACTTCAAAAAGTTTTAAATAACGAGCAGGATTAAAGAAGTGCGTTCCACAGAAATGCTTTTGGAAATCTTCACTTCGTCCTTCACTCATGAATTTAATAGGAATTCCAGATGTGTTTGATGTAATCAATGTTCCTGGAGTTCTGTGTTTTTCAATATTTTCAAAGACCTGCTTTTTTATATCTAAACGCTCTACAACAACTTCAATAATCCAATCAACATCTTTTATTTTAGCGATGTCATCTTCTAAATTTCCAGTTGTAATTCTGCTTGCAAATTTTTGATGATAAATAGGAGATGGTTTCGATTTTAAAGCAGTTTTTAACGAATCGTTTACCAATCGGTTTCTAACTACTTTGTCTTCTAGTGAAAAACCATTAGCTTTTTCTACGTCGTTGAGTTCTCTAGGTACAATGTCTAGAAGTAAAACTTCTACACCAATATTGGCAAAATGGCATGCAATACCACTTCCCATAATTCCAGAGCCAATAACTGCGACTTTATTAATTCTTTGTTTATTCATTATTTTAATATATCTTCTTTTTGGGTGTATATTTTTTTATTGGAAATCATGTCGTTAATGACTTCTGTTACTTCGTAAAAATGTTTCAGTTTTTCTTCTGAAATATTTTCTCGAATTTTATTATTAAAAGTTAATACTTTGTTCCTTGAGTATTCTCTTTTTTCTCGTCCAAAATCAGTTAAATGAATTAGTACTCCACGACCATCAGCTGGATTTGGTTTACGTTCTATTAAACCCCTTTCTTCCATTGTTTTGAGTATTCTGGAAAGACTAGTAGCTTCCATTCCCATTTTTGGTCCTAAAGCAGTAGAAGGAGTTCCATCTTCGGGGTCAATACTAAGTAATGTAAAGCCAGTTGCCATAGTTGTTTCAAATTTTGCTGCTTGTTCATTATACATTTTGTTAACAGCTAGCCATGTGGTTCTTAATACGTAATCTATCGTTTTATCTTTCATTCTATATATTGTGATTTTCAAATATAAAAAAATATATTATGCACGCATAGTAAATTGCTAAAAAATTATGCATGCATAGTATGTATAACTAAAAAACACCTCAAATCGAGGTGTTTTAATAGTCTTTAAATTAAATGTGCTATTTTAATTTTCCATTTATTAAAGCGATTATAGCTCCTGTAATTGCAGTCATTATAATGCTTATACCTAAATCTAAGGCAAATAATTGATAAGTAGCTTCAGTATTCATAGCCATATTGAAAAAATTGAAATAAAAGCCCATAAAAATACCAATGATAGCTCCAGCTTTTGCACCTGTACTTGCAGTAGTAATTTGGGCCCAATGTGTGAAAATATAGGCTAGAAATAATCCAAATGTTAAGCAGCCTAGAAATATCATTATTAGTGTATTCGAGCTTTCTTCTGGTTGTGGAAAGCTATCAACAAATAAAAGTCCGTAAAATAGCCATCCTAATAAGAAATTTACTATTCCACCTACAATTCCTGAAATTAAAAAATTCTTTGTTTTCATGATTAATTATTTATTAGTTAGTAAAAACAATTTACTAAAAAATAATTAAATCATGTTGTTTGATATATCTTATCAATTAGATCTCTATAAATTTCCTTTACAACTTTACGTTTAATTTTCATAGTAGGTGTAAGGTGTCCAGCATCTATTGACCATATTTCTGGAGTTAATTCAAACTTCTTCACTTGTTCCCATTTACCAAAGTTTTGGTTGGCTTCGTCTACTTCCTCTTGGATTCTATCAATAATTATTTTGGATTCACAAATGGATGTAAAATCTGTTCTGACTGTTACTTTTTTTCTTTCAATCCATTCCTTAATAAATTCAAAATTTGGTTGTACTAGAGCAGCAGGCATTTTTTGTCCTTCACCTACAACAATAACTTGTTCAATAAATCTTGATTGCTTAAGCTGATTTTCAATTAGTGACGGAACTACATATTTTCCACCAGAAGTCTTAAACATGTCTTTCTTGCGGTCTGTAATTTTTAAGAATCCATCTTTACATAATTCGCCTATATCTCCAGTATGGAAATATTCTCCAGTCATAACTTCTGCAGTTTTTTCAGAATCTTTATAATAACCTTGCATTATATTTGGTCCTTTAACTAGGATTTCTCCATCATTTGCAATTTTAACATCTACATTATCGATTACTCTACCAACGGTCCCAATTTTAAAGCCTTTATTTCTTCTATCGTTTACAGAAATTACTGGAGAAGTTTCAGTTAACCCATAACCTTCCATAATTGGCATTTCTGCAGCAGCAAATATTCTACAAAGTCTAGGTTGTAGAGCTGCACTACCAGAAACCATTAATTCTAAATTTCCACCTAAGCCTTCTTTCCATTTGCTAAAAATAAGTTTTCGAGCCAATTTAAGTTGCTTTTCGTACCACCAACCATTTGCGCCATAAGGTTCAAATTTTAGACCTAGTTTAACTGCCCAGAAAAAAAGCATTTTTTTAATTCGTGTTAAGTCCATGCCTTTAGCAATTATTTTATCGTATACTTTTTCATACAGTCTAGGTACAGCTGTCATAATATTAGGCTTTACTTCTTTTAAGTTGTCAGCCATTTTTTCTATGGATTCTGCAAAATAGATTTCTACACCACAATATTGATATAGATAAAGTATCATGCGTTCAAAAACATGACAAACAGGTAAAAAACTAAGTGCTTTTGATTTTCCCTTTACAAAAGGTACACGTTTTTCACTATCTAAAACATTAGAAACAATATTATAATGAGAAAGCATTACGCCTTTTGGTTTTCCTGTAGTTCCAGACGTATATATTAAAGTTGCTAAATCGTTTTTATCTACATTAGCTTTTCTATTTTCAACAACATCTTGATTACTTGTGTCTTCACCAAGTTTAAGAAGTTCTGTCCAGTTCTTTTCATCTTTAATTTCATCAAAAGTGTAAATATTCTTTAATAAGGTTTTATCCTTTATTGAATTAATTTTATCAGCAAGTTCCTTATCGCTAACTAAGCAATATTTAGATTCAGAATGATTTAAAATATATTCGAAATCATCAAGAGATATTGTTGGGTAGATTGGAACATTTTGTGCACCAATTTGCAATATACCTATATCACAGATATTCCATTCTGTTCTATTCGTTGAAGAAATTACAGCAATTTTGTCGTTTGGTTTTACACCAAGCTTTAAAAAAGCACGACTTACAGCGTTTGCTTGGTCTATATATTCTTTAGTAGAAATAGATTGCCAGCTGTTATTTTTCTTTATGGAAAATGCGTTTTCTAAAGGGTATTTCTCTAATTGATATAATGGAAAATCAAATAGCCTTGTTACGTTAGTCATTAGGTTGTTTTACTTTGAGTTGATGCAAAGTATGAAATTAAAAAGGTTTTTCAAATATTGACCTCAAAATTTGAATTTTATATAATTTGACTACTAAATTAGACATACTTATTGCTTTATTATTATCGAAATCTGCTTTTATTTGATTTTTATGTAATTAAAATATATACAGAATTACCTTGAAACTATACAAAATTAACCTAAAATTTACTTTTTTTAAAAATTATTAAAAAAATTGTCTTTGGTAGCATTATATTTCAAACGTTTTCGTAAAATAACCTAGTAAAAACAAGGGTTTCAGAAGCTTTTTCTGATAATTGTCAGTTTTATAACTTCCTTTTGAAAGTATCTTTGTTTAAAACAAAACAAACTAGAATTTTCAATAAATTAAATTAGGATAAATACAATGGAAGTAAAACAATTTAAAAGCGGAATTTGGACAGAAAAAGTTAATATAAGAGATTTTGTAATTAGTAATATTACACCTTATCATGGAACGCATCATTTTTTAGTTGGACCAACAGAAAGAACTCAAAAGCTTTGGGAGATTTGTAAGGAAGCAACTAAAGAAGAAAGAAAAAATAATGGCGTACGTTCTGTAG
>JABDPN010000139.1 GCA_013042715.1 Flavobacteriaceae bacterium
ATATACACCAGGGTCAAGATAAACAGATGTAGCTATCCCTAAGTGTGTCCATTCTGGGTCATCTACTTCTGTAAAAGTAGCGACACCATTTGCAATCGTAACTTCGCCAATATTTAAACCAGCAGCATGAATCTCAAAAGGTGTCCAGCCTGTTGCATCATCAAAAGTTCCATTAGTAATAAGGTTTTGACTAAAACCAAGTGTTGTAGCAAAAATAAAAAGAGCTAGTAAAGTAATTTTTTTCATAATATTTAATTGTTAGTTGTTATTATCGTGCTTAAAAAGAACGATTATTTCTATTATGATTCAAAATTCTTATATATAGAGAGAAAAGACAATAAACGAAGGTCTACTTAAGCTAGTCATGTAAAAAAAACACCTCTACAAATACTCTACAATTCATGGTAATGAATTAATTTACAAGACTATTAAGTTGGCTTAAAATGTCTGAATATAATTTACTAAATTTTCTTCAGGAGCTAGGTTTAGCTTTTTTCTTAGACGATAACGTCCTTGTTCAACACTACTAATAGCAATATTCATAAGTGAAGCAATTTCTTTTGATGATAAATTAAGTTTAAGATATGCGCTTAATTTGATATCGTTAGAAGACAAGTTTGGATGTTTAGTTCTTAATTTATCGAAAAACTGTGCGTGAGCATTTCTAAAATGTAGCTCAAAAGCTAACCAATCTTCTTTATCTACAAGGTGGTTGTTTATTTTCCTTAATAATTTATTTATAGGGGAATGAAGTGAATTGTTTAGTACATTTTTATCAATCTCTTTTATTTCTTTTATGAGATCATGAAGAAGTTCATTTTTTTTAACATTGTTTAATGTAGAATACGCTAACTCAGAATTTTTTTTGTTTATTTCAAGCTGCATATTCTCTTCCTTTAAAATCAGCATTTGCTTTTCAGATTCAAGTTTTTCTAATTTAAATCTTTCAATCTGCCTTCTTCTTTTCTTTTCTTCCTCTTTTTTTAATTTTAAAAGATGCTTTTTATTTTTACGCTTAAAATAATAACTGTAAGCTACATTTACTATTATAAATACAATGAAGTATATTAGAAAAGCTAGTTTACTAAAGTACCAAGGATATTTAATATAAAATTCTTTATTAAGCTCTTCAAATTCAAATTCGTTGTCTCCCCTAACTCTAATTTTTAAGAAATAATTCCCAGAAGGTAAACTTGGAAAGTTAAGTTCTGAACTATAATTCCATTGAGACCATTCTTTATTTATACCTTCCAGTTTATATTGTATTTGTTTTGAATTCCCAATTGGAGTTTTGGGTATAGCAATTCCTACTTTAAGATAATTACTTCTTTTAGGAATTATCAACTTCTCTTTTTTGTTTAAAGGAGCATTAATTGTATCTGTAGTACTAATTAGTTTTATATATTTAAATATGGGATTTGATTTTTTAGAAGCTATCTTTTTTGGGATTTTATGAAAAAGGATTCCATTAGTTATTCCTATTCCATATAATGAATCCTGTAACTCTTTAAATTTATTAAAATCCCAAAGATGTTTGTTTTTTACAGAATAAAATGGCTCTCTTATATTTTTAAAATTGTTTCCATCTCTAATAATATATCCTAAAGAATTTGGAGACGAATACCAGAAAATATTGTCTTTTTGTTTAATAACATTTAAATTTCTTTCTTCTTTAAACAATTCGGAAGCATATTTAGATTCAGTAAAATTATTATCTAAAGCATCGTAATTAAAAAAACCCTTTGGATTAAAAAACACAAGTTCATCATCTATTTTAGTTATATAAGCATAAGTCTCTACATTACTATTCTTAACTCCGTAAAACTCAACTTCTTTTAAATTTAAGCCATCTTCAGCTAATCTTAATCGGTAATACCCTTTACTTGGATGAGCTACCCACATTTGTCCAAGCTTATCAAATTCAATAAAGCGAGAAGATTCACCATATGCTTCTAATTTCTTTATAAATTTCCATTTATCATTTTCTTTTGTAAAAACAGCTACACCAGAATAAAATCCAACATATAGTATGTTATCTAGTTTAGGATGTTTAATATATCTCCATGCACCTCCTTCGATATGAATAACTTCAGTCTTTTTGTCTTTAACTTCATATAAGCCTTTATGGGATCCGACCAATATTTGGTTATCAATTTTTTGGATTTCCCAAATTTGTTCAAGATCCTTGTTAATAAGTATAGGGTCTGAATATACATCAGAAATATCTTTATAAAATAAGCCTTGATTAGTACCTAAATACAATGTTATTCCATCAAGATAACTTGCATAAACAGTTCCAAAATTACCTCGAGCATCAATTAAAAAAGTATTACTTCCACTTACTTGCAAATAACTAATACCATCAGGAAGCCCTAACCAAACATTATTATTTAAATCCGCATAAACAGTATTTACTGTATTGTTAGAAATTCCATGGCTTTTATCAATATGTAAGATAGTTCTCCCGTCATCATTTATAATATAAACTCCATTTCTTCTTGTACCAAATATTATTTTATCAGTTTCATATTCTTTAACATCATTCACTAAAAATTGTTCAATTGCACCATTAATTTCAAAACTTGATTTTATAAGATTCCCATCATTCCAAATCCAAATACCATCATTTTTTGTAATAATAAAAAGTTCATTATCATTCTTTACTTTTACGCCAATAATGTTGAGTTCTACTTTATCTGTTCCAGAAATTAATATTTGTTCTTTGTCTTTAATTTCAAAAAGACCAAGTCCAGTATCTTGAATAAATATTCTATTCTTAGATGAAAACATTAAATTATAACCCTTTTGTGCTACAATAACATCTAATTTTCCAGACAATGGGTTATAAATAAATATTTGCTGAAATGTTTGGAATAATATTTTATTTC
>JABDPN010000302.1 GCA_013042715.1 Flavobacteriaceae bacterium
GCCATAGCATTTTAGAAATCATTAAGATTAAAAAACAAAACCCACCCTTATTACTAAGGATGGGAAAAATTGCTATGAAAAAGAAAAATTACCACTAAAATAAATTAGTGATAACTCAAATATACTGCTTTTTATTAAAATAGACGAAAAAACATAAAATATATAGAAAACTTTAAGAAAACATATCTTTAACTTTTTCGAAAAAAGATTTGTCTGAACTCTCTGGTTTTGGCTCAAAGTGCTCGTTATCTTTCATACTTTCAAAAAATGCTTTTTGCTCTTTACTCAAGGTCTTCGGAGTCCATACATTTACATGTACTAGTAAATCACCTTTACTATAACCATTAATACTTGGAATTCCTTTTCCGCGTAAGCGTAAAATCTTACCAGATTGTACTCCTGGATCTACCTTTATTCTAACTTTTCCTGTTACTGTGTCTATTTCTTTAGAAGCACCTAAAACAGCATCAGTAAGACTTACATATAAATCGTAATGTAAATTATCACCTTCACGTTGTAACGTTGGATGTTCTTGCTCTGTTATGGCAACTAATAAATCTCCTGCTATACCATGTCCTGGAGCTTCATTTCCTTTTCCAGATACTTTTAGCTGCATACCATCTACAACTCCTGCAGGAATTTTTATAGAAACCGTTTCTTCTTTAGCTATTAAACCATGTGCATCAGAACCAGATGGCTTTTTATCTATAGACTGTCCTGCTCCACCACATGCTGTACAGGTTGAAGAGGTTTGCATTCTACCTAAAATAGTATTGGTAATTCTTGTGACTTGACCACTTCCATTACATGAACTACAAGTTTTGTAAGATACTCCAGGAGCCTGAACTTTTCGTTTTACTTTTACCTTTTTCTCAACACCATTTGCAATTTCTTCTAAAGTAAGTTTTACTCTAATACGTAAGTTACTTCCTTTAACAACACGTTGTCTTTGGCCTCCACCAAAACCACTAAATCCACCTCCGAAGGCTCCACCAAAAATATCTCCAAATTGACTAAAGATATCTTCCATATTCATATGGTGTCCTCCACCATAACCACCTGCCTGTTCGAAAGCTGCATGACCATATTGGTCATAACGTGCTTTTTTATCTGGATCGCTCAACACCTCGTAAGCATCTGCTGCAGTTTTGAACATTTCTTCGGCTTCTTTATCTCCAGGGTTTTTATCTGGATGATACTTAATAGCCATTTTTCGATATGCTTTTTTAATCTCTGCAGGAGAAGCATTTTTGTCGATACCTAATATGTCGTAATAATCTTGTTTAGCCATTGTAATGTTTTATTGTCCTATAACAACTTTTGGAAAACGAATAATTTTATCGCCTAATTTGTAACCCTTTTCTACAACATCAATAATTTTTCCTTTTAACTTTTTATCTGGAGCAGGAATTTGTGTTACAGCTTCGTGATTATCTGCATCAAAAGTATCGCCTTGTTCAATTTTCATTGCAGACAATCCCTTTTGCTCTAATGTTGATAGTAATTTTTGATAAATAAGCATGACGCCTTTTCTAAGTTCTTCTGCTTCTTTATCTTCTTCTATATGTGCTAAAGCGCGCTCAAAATCATCTAAAATTGGTAAAAGTGATAGCATCACTTCTTCGCTAGCTGTTTTAAATAACTCTAATCGCTCTTTTGATGTTCTGCGCTTATAATTTTCAAACTCTGCAAACAAACGTAAAAACTTATCCTTTTCAGTTTGTAGTTCTTCCTGTAACTTTTCTTCAGCAGTTTGTTTTGCTTCTTCTTGATTCACTTCTTGTTGTTGTTCTACTTGTTTTTCAACAACTTCATCTTTTTTATTTTTTTTACTCATGTTTTAAAAAACTTATCGTCTTAAAATATCATATCTATTTATGGTTGGCAAAAGTACTGCCATTATTATTAAAATGTCAAAATGTCACAAAATAATTTTTGTTTTTTTTTAACAGATATCGAAAATCTATTACATATTTTTGTATTCTAATCACTAAAACATACTATGAAATGAAAAAAAATGCATTTAAATTATTGACGCTTATAGCAATAACAGTTGTTTTTGCAAGTTGTAAAGACAAAGCAGATGAAGCTAAAACTACTGCTGCTGAAGATGCTGCAAAAGCCCAAGCAACATCTGTTAAATATATGGCTAATCCAGCTGAATCTAATATAGAATGGACAGGATTTAAACCAACTGGAAAACACAATGGAACCATAAAAGTTGAATCTGGAATTTTTACTGTTAATGATGGTAAAATAGAAAGTGGAACATTTTTAATAGATATGAATTCTATTTTAGTTTTAGATATTCCTGCAGATGATGAATACAACGCAAAACTTCTTGGACACTTAAAAAGTGATGACTTTTTTGATGTTGAAAAATTCCCAAGTGCTGCTTTTGAAGTTACTGGATTTGAAGAAAAAGATGGTAAATCAATGTTGTCTGGAAACTTAACTTTAAAGGAAAAGAAAAACAATGTAACGTTCCCTGTAACTGTTGATTCTACAGATGGACAATATAGTATTACTAGTGAAGTATTTACTATTGACCGCTCTAAATGGGATGTTAAATACGGGTCTAAATCGTTTTTTGATGATTTAGGTGACAAGTTTATTAATGATGATATTGAACTTAAAATTTCTGTTAAGGCAAAAAAGTCTTAATTACAAATTGATATAAAAATTTAAAGCCACTCCTAATGAGTGGCTTTTTTATTTATCTAAAAGAATTTAGTAATTAATAACTATCTTAATAGATCTTCTAAAGCTGGTTGTAAATGATGATAAGTGTAGTTAAATCCTAAAGCTTCAACTTTATTAGAACTTACACGTTGACTTTCAAGAACAATAGCACTCATCTCTCCTAACATAAGTTTTAAAACAAAAGCAGGAACTTTTGGTAATATTAATGGTCTCTCTAACACTTTAGCAATGGTCTTTACCATTTCACGCTGTTTTACAGCATTAGGAGCTACGCCATTTAATATACCGTAATTGTTGTTTTCTATTGCAAACAAAAACAAACTGGCTAAATCTTCAAGATGTATCCAAGATTGCCATTGTTTTCCAGAACCTAAAGGAGAACCAACAAAAGCTTTTATAGGTTTTACCAATTCCATTAAAGCTCCACCATCTTTAGCCAACACAATCCCAATTCTAATTATGGATACATTAATATTTAATTGCTTAAAAGCATTCGCTTCTTGTTCCCATAATGAAACTACTTTTTGTAAAAACCCTTTTTCTGTACTTGCATAATCTTCTTCGTAAAAATGAGTTAAGCTATCAGGATAGTAACCTATTGCACTTGCAGAGACCAAGTGATTAATTGCAATTTTCTCTTTTTTAATGGTATGATATAGTAGTTTTAGCGATTGTGTTCTACTTTCAATAATTTCCTGTTTGTAGCTTTTAGTCCATCTTTTAGAAATAGATCCTCCAGCTAAATTTATTACAGTATCAACACCATTAAAACAAGCCGAATCTATTTCACCTTGAGAAGGATTCCAGTAGAAACCCTTATAATTTGTTTTGTCTTTAAGTTTTGATTTTCGAGTAGACAGATAATGAACTGCAAAACCTTTTGCATGACACTGTTTAACAATCTCTTGCCCTACTAAACCTGTTGCTCCTGTTATAAGTATCGTTTTCATAGCTCTACAAATTTAATTATAAGAACACGAA
>JABDPN010000307.1 GCA_013042715.1 Flavobacteriaceae bacterium
CAAATATTCCCAGCATCAACAAAAAAAGCACCATCCAAATTTCCAAAAAATTTATAGCGATACTCAAGACTTAATGCAATCTTCATATTAGCTTCGTTAAACTCGTTGTTACTATCTGAACTTCCAGGACCTAAGTTGTATGCTGTCCATGCTCTGTTATCGTTAGCTCCTCCTGCAAAGAAACTCTTAGAAAAAGGTATGCTTGAAGAATTTCCGTATGGAATTGCTATACCAAAAAAGCTTCTCATTGCTAAAACATTATTTCTACCTAATCCCCAAAGTTTAATATAATCAAATTCAGTTTTTGCATATTGTGAGAATCTAATTCCAGAATATTCGTAGTTACCATCACTATTTTTAGGTTTGTTTAAAAGATTTGATAAGGTGCTTAAAAAGTTTCCTGCAAATTCTGCTTTAAACCTAAAGATTGAAAAATCATCATCAAATACACTTTCCCTTTTATCTCTAATATAGCTAAAGTTACTAGCCAGAATAAAGTTGTTTTCTGTTAATCGCTGTCTACGTTCTTCTATATTACTAACGGTTTTGTATTCGTCTGGATTAGAATCTGAATAAGATTCATCGCTTAAAACAAGATCAATGAATTCATCTGTGCTATCTTTTATTAAACTGGTACTTCCATCTGAGTTTGTTTCAAGAAAATTACTTGGAGTATTATAAGAATCAACTGCAATTTCTTCTAAATTATCGAATGCATTCTGATATACACTAAAATAATTTTTTGGGTTTAAGTTTTTTACATATTGTGCATTAAATAAGTCTAAACTATTGGTAACTATTTCTGAAGGATACCAATTGTAATTAAAGATGCCATTAATAGTTTGTTTGTCTAACCCAATGTTTTTCTGGCTTGTTAATCCAAGACTAATACGTGTACTTGGAGACATGTATTTAGGAATAATTTTTTCGGTTTTAACTGGGAAAAATATTCTTGGAATTGTTAATTTAACATCTGCACCCAACTCATTAATATCAAAAAACTGGTCATTTTCTTCTGAGCCATCTTTAGAAGCTCCAATAGAACCAAGTGCTGAAATTTCAAGTGTTTCTGCACCTTTAAATACATTTCTGGTTAACAAGGATGTACTAAATGAAAAACCTACAGTTTGGATATTACTTTGAGAGACATTAAAATCGAAACCAAGACCATATTTTTTTCTAGGAGTTAAGAATATATTTGCTGTAAGTGTTGTGTCAATTTCGTTTTCTACGTATTCAATATTTGGGTATTTAAAGGTTTTTAATTCGTTTAAGTAACGATAGGTTCTGGTTCTATCGATATCTGAGAAAATATCTCCTTTTGCAATTAAAATAGCATCAGTTAAAGCTTTTGGTCTGTATTTTAGCTTGCCATAACTATAAAAATTGTAACCATTATAACTTACAGAATCCTGAAATGTCTTACCTCTATTATCAAAAGCATCGTCTGTGATAACGTTTACATCTTTTATTTTGTAGATTTTAAAAGGAGATAACGCAATAGAGTCTTCGTTTCTAATAATTCTGTTCTGTATTTTTAGATTGACATTTACCTTGTTATCTGTACCAATTGTATCGTTTTCAAAGCGAATATAATCTTGAGAAAAATGATACACTCCAGAATTTCTAAATTCAGTAGTTAAGCGTTTGCGCTCATTTTCAAAATCCAATGCTTTAAACTGGTTTCCTTCTACTAATAAAGACTTTTTCTTGTTTTGATTGTATAATGTGTCTATAATTGGAGTAGCAATAGTATGTGTAATAGAATCTAAAAAATAAGGTGTCTTAGTTTTTACATAATATGTAACTGAAGCACGTTTGTTAGGTTTTTTAATCGTCTCAGAAGTAACTTTTCTGTTAAACCAACCATTAACAAAATAATACTTTTCAAGATTACTTTTAGTTTTTAAAGTTTTTAAAGAATCAAGAATAATAGGAGCTTCGCCAGTTGTTTTTAACCAGTTATTAAATCCTAAAGAAGATTCTTTTAATTGATTGATTTGCTTTAAGGATAAAGACTTTGTTAAACGTTCTCTTCGTTTAAGTTTTTTGTCTAACCAAGCTTCAAACAACGAATCTTTATTTTGTCTAGCTAGATTATAAATATGAAGCCGTAAAGGAACATTTAATATTGTTGTGTTTTTTTTCTGAACTAATAGATTATTAATGGTTTCAGTATTGTTGTTTTTACCATTAACATTAATAGTAGTTTGTGTTAATAAATGTTGGTTTTCACCAACACGTTTTACAACATTACACGATGAAGTGATAAAAATTAATAAAACAAAAATTGATATTTTCTTAAGAGTTTTTTTCAACTACCAATAATTAGATTTAGTTTTACTGCTAAAAGCATCTAACTGCTCAAAAGTACATTTTTATAATGTTAAGTAAAAACCAAATAAAGCTTATAACGCTTTTAAAACAAAAAAAATATAGAGTTAAACACAACCTGTTTGTAGCAGAGGGTATTAAGACTATAAATGAGTTATTACATTCAGATTTCGAATTATCGCATCTCTATACAACTACGTTAGATTTTAGTGCTTCAGATGTTTTAACAACTCTTATTTCAGAAAAAGAACTCAAAAAAATCAGTTTTTTAAAAACGCCTAACACAGCTTTAGCACTTTTTAAAATTCCAATGCCAAAAAAAATTGATTTTTCAAAATTAGTGGTCGCTTTAGACAATGTAAAAGATCCAGGAAATCTTGGAACAATCATTAGACTTTGCGATTGGTTTGGTTTAGATAACTTAATATGTAATCTAGAAACTGTAGATTGCTATAACCCAAAAGTGATACAAGCTACAATGGGTTCTATTAAACGTATTAATATAACGTATACAGATTTAAGTGAATTGTTGAATACTAGACATGAAACAGTCTTTGGTACTTTTATGGAAGGTGAAAATGTTTATAAAAGCAACTTACCAGAAAATGGAATTTTAGTCTTAGGTAATGAATCTAATGGAATTTCTGAAGATATCAGCAGGACTATTAATAAGAAAATATCTATTCCAAGATTTGGGAATATTAAAGAAACGGAAAGTCTTAATGTTGCAAATGCTACAGCTATTCTATTAAGTGAATTTAAAAGAAGAATTATTGAAAAGTAAAATTCAAGAACACACCTCTTGTTTTCATAGAATGAACATTTCCAGTCCAAGGACTATTTGGATCTTCATCTCTAACTAACTCATCATTTAATGAGAACACACCTCTAATGGAAGGGGTAAATTTAAACCAATACAAATAAAAGTCGACACCAATACCTAATTCGTAATAAAGATTATTTTTAATAACTCTAAATTCTCCTGCACTATTATCATTAGGGTTATCTTGGTTACTTGAGAGGTTCAAAGCAGTAGAAAATCCACCAACAATAAAAGGTTTAAAATTATTTAATCGTTTAGTTGAAATCTTTAAAAGTAAGGGCAAATGTATGTATGTAGATCGAGCCTCACGTATTAAATCGCCATCATTAAATGCTTGTCCAGCAAAATAATCAGGGTTATAGTTTAATGTACGTTTTGTAATGTATAAACCAGGTTCAAATCTTAAATCAAGATGGTTGTTTATTCTTAAATTACCTATTAAACCTACGTTAAATCCTGTTGTTTTTTCGACTTGAATGTCTTTTAAATTCTGTTTGTAATCAAAATTAAAATCAAAACTACTAAAGCCAAGATAATAACCCCAAGACCAACGTTGTTTGTCAAAATTTTCAATGTTTTTAATTCGTTCTTTGCTAAATAATTGTGCTGAAGCACAATGTGTTATAAAAAGAAACGATAAAACAAAAAATATGTTTTTCATATTATTCCTTTGAAGCTAAATATATTGTAGCTACACCAAAAGTTTGTGGTAAAGCTGTTGTATCTATAAACCCAATTTTACGTAAAATATTGTTAAGCTTATCTCCATATGGAAAAACAGATGCAGATTCACTTAAATACGTATAAGCCGATTTGTCTTTTGAAAAAAGCTTTCCAATTAATGGCATAATACGTTTTGTGTAAAAGTTATAACCTTGTTTAAAAGGTGTTTTAGTTGGCACAGAAGTTTCTAGAATAACAAAAATACCACTAGGTTTTAAGACTCTTAAAATTTCTCCTAAGCCTTTTTCTAGGTTTTCAAAATTTCTAATCCCAAAAGCAACAGTTATAGCATCAAATGTATTGTCTTTAAAGGGTAGATTTTCTGAATCGCCAACAACCATTTCAATTCTATTGTTTAATTGACGTTTAGAAATTTTTTGTTTTCCAATTTCAAGCATACCTTCACTAATATCTAATCCAGTTATCTTTTCTGCATGAGTTTCAGCAAGATTTATGGCAAGGTCACCAGTTCCAGTTGCAATATCTAAAATGTGTCTTGGATTTTGTTTGTCAACAAGATTTACAACTTTTTTACGCCATTTTACATCAATCCCAAAAGAAATAACACGATTTAAACCATCGTATTCTTTAGATATATTATCAAACATTGTTGCAACCTGCTCTTTTTTACTTAAATCACTGTCTTTATAAGGTTTTACTTTTTCTGCCATTACTGTTTAATTCACATAGCTATCTCAGCTGCTAAATTAACTGCAAAGAAATACATTTCAAATTCAATTCCCTAAAATTAACGTATATTTGCTAATCTTTTTTAATTAAAAAATAATGAAAATTATAATTGCTGGAGCAGGTGAAGTAGGATTTCATTTAGCTAAGTTATTATCATACGAATCTCAAGAAATTACTTTAATAGATCCAAGTAGACAAAGTTTACTTTATGCAGAATCTCATCTAGACATAAAAGTTGTAAAAGGTGATGCAACTTCAATTAGACTATTAAAAGAAGCCAAGATTAAAAAAGCAGAATTGTTTATTGCTGTTACATCGTCTCAAACTACAAATATTACTGCTTGTGTACTAGCTAAACAATTAGGAGCACAGAAAACTATTGCAAGAATATCCAATACGGAATTTATTGATTTTAAAGATGAAGTTGGTTTTCCAAAATTAGGAATAGACGAACTTATTTCTCCTGAACAACTAGCAGCAAAAGAGATTGAACTTCTACTTAATCAGTCGGTTTTTAATGATACTTATGAGTTTGAAAATGGTGCATTAACAATGCTTGGTTTAAACCTTACTAAAACAGCTCAAATAATAGGTAAAACGGTAAAGGAAGCTGCACAATTAGTTCCAGATGTACATTTTGTTCCTATTGCAATAAAGCGTTTTGGGTCACATTTAACTACAATACCTAGAGGAGATACATTATTTACTGAAGGAGATCACGTGGTTTTTATAACGTCTAAAGGAGGCGACGAAGAATTATGCAAACTGGCAGGTTTGTATAAAACAGAAATTAAAAACGTTATGATACTTGGAGGTGGAAGAATAGGACGTAAAACTACAAAGGGATTAACAGAAGACAAAGGAAGATTTAATGTAAAAATAATTGAAAAAGATAAAGATCGATCTTTTGAGTTAGCAGATAGATTACCAAATGCATTAATTATTAAAGGAGATGGCAGAAATGTAGAAATACTTGAAGAAGAAAGTATTGCAGATATGGATGCATTTATTGCTGTTACAGGAAATTCTGAAACCAATATTATTTCAAGTTTAGTTGCTAAAAATAGAGGTGTTAAAAAAACCATTGCTTTAGTAGAAAACATGGATTATTTTGAGCTAACACACTCAATAGGAATTGATACACTTATTAATAAGAAACTTCTAGCAGCAAATAATATATTTAGATACATACGTAAAGGAGATGTTGTGGCAATGACTAAACTTAGTAGTATGGATGCAGAACTTCTGGAATTTATAGTTAAACCAACATCAAAAATCTGTAATAAAATCATTAAAAAAGTTAATTTCCCATTATCAGCAATTATTGGAGGAGTTATTAGAGATGGAGAAGGAATGCTTGCTTTGGGTGATTTTAAAATACTTGCAGGAGATAGAATAGTAGTATGTTGTTTACCAAATTCAATAAGAAAAGTAGAAAGTTTTTTCTATTAGAAAATAATCCTTAAGTGAAATTAAATCTTAAAATAATCATCCACTTTTTTGGCCTACTACTTTTGTTTAATGGTGCTTTTATGCTATTGTCTTCATTAGTGAGTTCTATTTACAACGATGAGGTTACCTTAGAAATTTTTAAAGCAGGTGTTACTGTTTTAATTATTGGAGGAATTTTTATGATTGTCTCTTTAAAGCATAAAAAAGAGATGAACAAACGCGAAGGTTATATAGTTGTAACTTTTGGTTGGATTATTATGGCACTCTCAGGAACATTACCTTATATGTTTACAGGAGTAATACCAAATTTCACTAACGCTTTTTTCGAAACAATTTCTGGATATACAACTACTGGAGCGACAATTTTAACTGATATTGAATCCTTACCAAAAGGAATTCTGTTCTGGAGAAGTTTAACACATTGGATTGGTGGAATGGGAATAATTGTTTTAGCAATAGCTATTCTCCCTTTATTAGGTATTGGTGGGATGGAGTTGTTTGCAGCTGAAGCTCCTGGACCAAGTGCAGATAAATTACATCCAAGAATCACAGATACGGCAAAACGTTTATGGTTAATATATTTTGGATATACTGCTGCTGAAACGGTGCTGTTGCAAGTTGCAGGAATGAACTTTTTTGATGCTATAAATCATAGTATGTGTACTTTGTCAACTGGAGGTTTTTCAACTAAAAATGCAAGTTTAGCGCATTATAATTCACAGCCTATAATCCAATATATTATAATTGTATTTATGTTTCTGGCTGGAACAAATTTTGTTTTAAGCTATTATGCTTTTAAAGGCAGAATAAAAAAGGTATTACAAGACGAAGAATTTAAACTCTACTTTAGGTTTATAGCTGTTTTTACAATTATTGCTGCTGTAATTATTTATTTCTATGCAGATGTATCAGCATCTTCGATAGATCATCCTATGGTTTGGGGAGAAGCAGAAAGTTCTTTTAGACATGCATTATTTCAAGTTATTGCAATAGTAACCACAACAGGATTTGTTACAGCAGACTTCACACTTTGGACGTCATTTTTAGTTGTTTTCTTTTTTGGATTGATGTTTTTAGGTGGCTCTGCAGGAAGTACAGCTGGTGGAGTAAAAGTTGTTCGTCATTTATTAATGATAAAAAATGGTTTTTTAGAATTTAAACGTACTTTACATCCAAATGCAGTTGTTCCAGTAAGATATAATAAAAGTGCAATTTCAGGTGTCATTGTCTTTAATATTCTGGCTTTCTTTATTCTTTATATGTTGTCGTTTATTATTGGTGCATTAGGTTTTTCGCTTTTAGGTTTAGATTTTGAATCAGCTATTGGAGTTGCTGCGTCTAGTTTAGGAAATGTAGGACCAGCACTGGGAGAATTTGGACCAGTTAATAATTTTTACGATATGCCAACTATTGGGAAATGGTGGTGCTCGTTTTTAATGCTTGTTGGAAGATTAGAATTATTTACAGTTTTAATTTTGATGTCTCCTTTCTTTTGGAGAAATAGGTAATTGTTACTTTTTTTTAGTGTTTTTAATTAATCTAAAGCTTCTTTAATTCTTTTAATAGCTTCCTTGATTTGTTCTTGGCTTGCAGCATATGAGATTCTTAGACAATCTGGAGCTCCAAAGGCATCACCTGTTACAGTTGCTACTAGTGCTTCTTCAAGTAAGAATAAAGATAAGTCTGTTGCGTTATGAATTGATTTGCCTCTTATGGTTTTACCAAAGAAAGCAGATACATTAGGAAAAACATAAAAAGCACCTTCTGGAACATTGGTTTCAAATCCATCAATGTCTTTTAATAAATCAAGAACTAAATCTCTTCTTACCTTAAACTCGTCTATCATGTATTGCACCTTTGAAGGCGATTCATTTAAAGCTGTTATTGTAGCACGTTGTGCAATACAATTTGCACCACTAGTCACTTGACCTTGCATTTTATTGCAAGCTCTAGCAATCCAATCTGGAGCACCAATGTAACCAATTCTCCAACCTGTCATAGCAAATGCTTTTGAAACACCATTTACAGTTACAGTTCTGTCAAACATACCTTCAACTTGAGCCATACTTGCATGAGGTTTTCCAGTGTAATTAATGTGTTCGTAAATTTCATCTGAAATCACATAAATGTTATTATGCTTAAGAATAACTTTTGATAGAGCAGTTAATTCTTCTTTACTGTATAATGAACCACTTGGATTACAAGGAGAACTAGACCAAATCATTTTAGTTTTTGGAGTAATAGCTGCTTCTAACTGTTCAGGGGTCATTTTAAAATCAGTTTCAATAGTTGTTTTAACTTCAACTGGAACACCTTCAGATAGTTTTACAATATCTGAATAACTAACCCAATAAGGACAAGGTAGAATAACTTCGTCTCCTTTATTTA
Organism: Flavobacteriaceae bacterium; assembly: GCA_013042715.1. Lineage (GTDB taxonomy): Bacteria > Bacteroidota > Bacteroidia > Flavobacteriales > Flavobacteriaceae > Site-B15. The sequence continues at coordinate 8,411 of JABDPN010000307.1, forward strand.
TCAATACACCAGCTAGATTTGCTAAAGACTGTTTAGCTCCATTTGAAACAACAATTTGAGGTAAGGTATACGTTAAATTGTTATCACGTTTAAATTTTTTGATTATCGCTTCTTTAAGCTCAACATAACCATCTACTGGAGTATAGGAATTGTAATTATCGTTTACAGCCTGAATTGCTGCATCTTTAATAAAATCTGGAGTATTAAAATCTGGTTCTCCTAGACTTAAACCTATAATATCTTTACCTTCAGCTCTTAGTTCTCTTGCTTTAGCTGCCATTGCTAAAGTGGCTGAAGTAGCCATATTGTTAATTCTTTCTGATAGTTGTTGGTTCATTAATTTTATTTTAAGCTTGAATATTTGGCCTCATTCCCATTTCTCTTAAAAATTTAAAATGTGCAATGATTGCTTTACGTGTTGTCTTGTATTCGTTATATGGTAAATTAAATTCTTTAGCTGTTTCCTTAACTATTTTAGCAATCTTATTATAATGTATATGGGAAATATTTGGAAAAATATGATGTTCTACTTGATGGTTTAAACCACCAGTAAACCAGTTTACTATTCTACTTTTTGCTCCAAAGTTAACAGTAGTTTTAAGCTGATGTATTGCCCAAGTGTTTTTTAAGTTTCCATCTTTATCAGGTATTGGCATTTCTGCTTCATCCATAACATGAGCAAGCTGAAATACAACACTTAGTATTAAGCCCGCAGTATAATGCATAACTAAAAAACCAATTAAAATTTTCCACCAAGCTAAATCTAGAATTAGAATAGGGATAACTATCCAAACACATATATATACAAGTTTAGATATAACTAGTTTACTCCAGTTTTCAATTTTGGTTGGCATTTTACCATAAGACAATTTACGCTTCATGTAACGCTTCATTTGCAAGAAATCTGTTGTAATCGCCCAATTAATGGTTAATAAACCATAAAGTAGGATTGAATAATAATGTTGGAATTTATGGTACCATTTCCAATCTGCATTTTTAGTAAATCTTAATATTCTTCCAGCATCTAAGTCTTCATCATGACCATGAACATTAGTATAAGTGTGATGTAGTACATTATGCTGCACTTTCCAATTGTAGACATTTCCTGCAAGAATATAAATACTACTTCCCATTAATCTGTTAATCCATTCTTTATTAGAAAATGATCCATGATTACCATCATGCATAACATTCATACCAACTCCAGCCATACCT
>JABDPN010000015.1 GCA_013042715.1 Flavobacteriaceae bacterium
GTTAACAACAAGAAAAAAGTTTTATTGTTCTGGTATCCAAAAGATTTTACTTTTGTTTGCCCAACAGAACTTCATGCATTTCAAGCTGCATTAGCAGAGTTTGAGAAAAGAAATACTGTAGTAATAGGTGCTTCTTGTGACACTCCAGAAGTACATTTTGCATGGTTAAACACACCAAAAGATCATGGTGGTATAGAAGGTGTTACTTATTCAATACTAGCAGATTCTAACAGAAACCTTGCTTCTACTCTTGGAATATTAGATATCACAAACGAACACTATAATGAGGAAACTGGTGTTATTACTGTAGATGGAGATAATGTAACATACAGAGCAACCTATTTAATCGATGAAGAAGGCACTGTTTTCCATGAAGGCATCAACCATATGCCAGTTGGAAGAAATGTTGGCGAATTCTTAAGATTAATAGATGCTTACACTCACGTACAAGAAAAAGGAGAAGTATGTCCAGCTAATTGGGAAGAAGGTAAAGACGCAATGGCTCCTAACGCTAAAGGAACTGCAGAATATTTAGCTTCTCACTAATAATAATATATTATGCAAGAGTTAACACAAGACAATTTACAAGAGATTGTAAATAGCAATAACATCGTAGTGGTACAATATGCTGCAACTTGGTGTGGGAATTGCAGAATAATGAAGCCAAAGTTTAAAAGATTAGCTTCAGAAAATGAAAATGCAGTATTTGTAATTGCAGATGCTGAAAAATTTCCTGAAAGTAGAAAACTTGCAAAAGTTGATAACTTACCAACTTTTGCAACCTTTAAAAATGGAAGTTTTGTAAATCAAGTTCAGACAAATAAATTAGAAGTATTAAAAGATCTAGTAGATGAAGTTACCAATAATTAAACATCTAACTCAGTTTATAGAAGAGAATGATGAAGATTATGTAGTTGAAACTATTGAAACTCTTGAAGCGCTTACAGAAGTTCCTTCACTTAAAGACGAAGAACTTGATGTAATTGGAGAATTAATCTCAAATATGTATGGTGCCATTGAAGTTGACAAAATGATAAAAGATGGTACACCTAAAAAGGAAGCGTTAAATACATTTATGAAACGTGTTCTTGGTTCTATTGATACTTAAAATTTTATAAAATATTAAAAAAAACCTCTTCAAAATTGAAGAGGTTTTTTCAACTAACCAACCAAAATAGTGTATTACTTTGGTAATACAACTGAATCAATAACATGTATAACACCATTTGTGTTATCTAAATCTGCTACTATTACTTTAGCTTTATTTCCGTTTTCATCTTGGATATATACTGAGCCATCTTTTAACATAGCAGTTAGACTACTACCATTTACTGTAGGAATTATTGCTTTTCCATTGTTCTTTTTTATTAATCCAATAACATCACTTGCATTAAATTTACCTGCAACAACATGATATTTTAATATAGATTGTAACGTTCCTATGTTTTCTTCTTTTAATAAAGATTCCACTGTACCTTCTGGTAATTTTGCAAATGCATCATTTGTTGGAGCAAATACTGTAAATGGACCTTCACTTGATAATACTTCTACTAAATCTGCAGCTTTAACAGCAGCTACTAATGTTGTGTGAACATCTGAACTTATTGCTGTCTCAACAATGTTTTTGTCTTGTGCAAATACGTTAGATCCTAGTACTAATACAAATGCAAGTAATAATGATTTTAAATTTTTTACGCTTTTCATAATTTTTTTGTTTAATTATTTTTATTTTTTATTAAACAAATATACATTTATATTAATTACAATTCCTTTATTTATTAAAAGTTTAACGTATTAAGTTAAATACTGTTAATTATAAATTGACTTTTAGGATTACTATTATTTTAATTTAAATATTTATACTTTTATAGTTATTAATAAAAACTATAAATATGGCAACAGTAACTTTAAAAGGGAACGAAATACACACATCTGGTCAATTACCTAAAACAGGTAGTAAAGCACCAGGTTTTAGTTTAACAGCTAACGATTTATCTACAATAACACTAGCAGATTTTGCTGGAAATAAACTTGTTCTAAATATTTTCCCAAGTATAGACACCGGAACTTGTGCAGCATCTGTAAGACAATTTAATAAAGAAGCTGCAGAATTAGACAATACAAAAGTACTTTGCATCTCTAAAGATCTTCCATTTGCACAAGCACGCTTTTGTGGTGCAGAAGGATTAAACAATGTTGTAAATTTATCAGATTATAAAAATGGTACTTTCGGAAAAGACTATGGCGTAAATTTTATTGATGGTCCTCTTGAAGCTCTACTATCGAGAAGCGTAGTAGTTGTTGATGAAAATGGTACAGTTAAATACACAGAGCAAGTTTCTGAAACAGCAGACGAACCTAATTATAAAGCCGCTTTAGAAGCATTAATGGATGCCTAAAAAAGAATCGTTTTTTATAAACAGATTAAAAAGCATTGGTTTTGCAATTAAAGGTGCATTATTACTATTAAAAACAGAAGCAAGTGTAAAAGTTCAATTTGTAATTGCAATTCTTATTACACTTGCTGGTTTTTATTATAACATTTCTAATACAGAATGGATTCTGCAATTCTTAGCGATTGGACTTGTTCTAGCTATAGAAGGTGTTAATACTGCTATTGAGAACTTAGCAGATTTTATTCAACCTAAACATAATCAAAAAATTGGCTTTGTTAAGGATATTACTGCAGGAGCAGTATTATTTGCTGCAATTTGCGCAATAATAGTAGGCCTATTAATATATATTCCTAAGTTTTAATATTATACTATAAGGTTAGGATAAACGTTTGTAATTTGTATTTTTGTTTTTATCATAACAAGTAAATGGCCAAAAAGAAAACTAGCAAAAAATCTACTTCTAAAAAAACTAAAAAACTAAGTTTTAAGCTATCCAATCAGCAAAAACTAATTTTTGGTAGTTTATTGCTAATTGTAGGTATTTATCTATTTATAGCATTTTTATCTTATTTATTTACAGGAACCAAAGACCAAAATATATTATCTGAATTTCCTGCAACAGAAGTAGAAGCAAATAATTGGGTTAGTACAATAGGAGCAAATCTAAGTCACTTTTTTATTTATAAAGGATTTGGTATAGCTTCATTTATGTTTGCTGGATTAATCTTTCTTTCTGGAATATCAATTTTACTCAATCTTAACAAAGGAAAACTATGGAGGCATTGGTTTTGGGGAACACTAATTGTTATTTGGACGTCTATTCTTTTAGGGTTTACTTTTAAAAAAACTCCTTTATTAGGTGGAACAATTGGTTTTGAAATTAATCAGTTTTTACAAGATTACATAGGAACAATTGGTATCATTCTAATATTAGTGCTCGCATTCATTAGCTATCTAGCATTAAGATTTAACCTCACAGCCCAACATATTGGTAGTGTCTTTAGACGTGCTAAAAAGGATATTAAAGAGGATTTTAAAACCGATTCGCCAATTATTGCTGTTGATAATAATTTAACTGCTGAAGCAGAAGATATAAAATCTACTTTTGAAGTCAATTTAGAGAAATCCCAACCAACAATTACAAAACACTCAATTCTAGATAAAAAAGAAATCCACTCAAAACCTTCAAAAGAAACAACTTCAAAGAAAGAGGATGATATTAAAATGGAAGTTGAAACGCTTACTGAAGAAAAATCTGAATTTGATAATGTTTCAGAAAAACTCATCAAAGATTTTGGAGCTTTCGATCCAACTCTAGAATTAAGTAAATATCAGTTTCCTACTCTAGATCTTCTTAAGAGATACGATTCTGAAGGTATTACAATTGACAAAGAAGAGCTTGAAGAAAACAAAAACAGAATCGTAGATACGCTAAACAATTACAAAATAGGAATTGCTAGTATTAAAGCTACAATTGGACCGACTGTAACGCTTTATGAGATTGTTCCAGATGCTGGAATTAGAATTTCAAAGATTAAAAACTTAGAAGACGATATAGCGCTATCGCTTTCTGCTCTTGGAATTAGAATTATTGCACCAATACCTGGAAAAGGTACAATTGGAATTGAAGTACCAAATAAAAAACCAACTATTGTATCTATGTATTCTGTTATTTCATCAAAGAAATTTCAAAGTGCAGAAATGCAATTACCGGTTGCTTTAGGTAAAACCATTAGCAATGAAACTTTTGTGTTTGATTTAGCAAAAATGCCTCACTTATTAATGGCTGGGGCTACAGGGCAAGGTAAATCTGTTGGTTTAAATGCTGTATTAACATCGTTATTATTTAAAAAACATCCAGCAGAAGTAAAATTTGTTCTTGTTGATCCAAAAAAGGTAGAATTAACACTTTTCAATAAAATTGAACGTCATTATTTAGCAAAACTTCCAGATAGTGAAGAAGCTATCATTACCGACAATACTAAAGTAATCAATACTTTAAACTCATTGTGTATTGAAATGGATAATCGCTACGAAATGCTTAAAAATGCTTTCTGTAGAAACATTAAAGAGTACAATAAAAAGTTTAAAGAACGTAAGTTAAATCCAAACGATGGACATAAATACTTACCATACATTGTATTAGTAATAGATGAGTTTGCAGATTTAATAATGACTGCAGGAAAAGAAGTTGAAACACCTATCGCTAGATTAGCTCAATTAGCAAGGGCCATTGGTATACATTTAATTATTGCAACTCAAAGACCTTCAGTTAATGTAATTACAGGACTTATTAAAGCTAATTTTCCAGCACGTGTAGCATTTAGAGTAACATCTAAAATAGATTCCAGAACTATTCTTGATGGAGCTGGAGCAGATCAATTAATTGGTCGTGGAGATATGCTATATACACAAGGCAACGATATGGTTAGATTACAATGTGCTTTTGTGGATACTCCAGAAGTAGAAAGATTAACTGAATTTATTGGTTCTCAAAAAGCATATCCTGAAGCACATATTTTACCAGAATATGTAGGTGAAGAAAGTGGCACAAGTATTGATGTAGATATTGAAGATAGAGATAAACTATTTAGAGAAGCTGCAGAAATAATCGTTACAGCACAACAAGGTTCTGCTTCTTTATTACAACGTAAACTAAAATTAGGTTATAACAGAGCAGGACGATTAATAGATCAATTAGAAGCTGCTGGAATAGTTGGACAGTTTGAAGGCAGTAAAGCAAGACAAGTTTTAGTGCCAGATTTAGTTGCTCTGGATAATTTATTAAATGAAGAAAAAAATTCACTTTAAAAAATGAAAAAGTTAATATTTATAATTGCACTATTACTTACTTTCTATACTTATGCTCAAGACACTTCTGGTGAAGCTAGAGCATTACTTGATGAAGTTTCAAAAATTGTAGAGTCCTACGACAATATTTCTATTGATTTTAAATATGAATTAATAAATATTGAAGAAGATATTAATCAAGAAACACGCGGTGATGTTATCATGGAAGGAGATAAATATCTTTTAAACATTCTTGGAGTGACTAGACTTTTTGATGGCAATACTCTTTACACCATTAGTCCTGAAGATGAAGAAGTAACCATTTCTAGTGAAAATTCTGAAGACGAAAGCACCATTACACCAAGCAAAATGCTGTCTTTTTATGAAGATGGCTACACGTACAGTTTAGATATCATTCAAAATGTAAAAGGAAGAAAAATTAAATATATAAAATTAGTTCCTATAGATTCTAATTCTGAAATTAAGCATGTCCTACTTGGTATAGATAGTAAAACAAAACATATCTATAATCTTATAGAAATAGGAACAAACAAAACAAAAACAGTATTAACTGTTAATTCTTTTAAAACAAACGAACCATTATCAAAAAC
>JABDPN010000141.1 GCA_013042715.1 Flavobacteriaceae bacterium
CGCCATTAAAGAAATCTTCGAATTCTGCTAATAGATTATCGACATCTGCTTTGTTTTGATTTCTTAAATCACCAATAAAGTAGAAATACTCTTCTGGAGTTAAGTAACCAATTAAAAAACTTTCGTCAATAAAAGCAGAGGTGAAATTCTTCCAGTCTTCACTTTTGTTAACTTGAATATCAGTGTTGATAATATGTCCAGTAGTTGGTTGAATTAAATCCAATACCAAATTAAAAAACGTGGTTTTTCCTGCGCCATTATTCCCAACCAAACCAAAGCTTTGTCCTTTTCGGATTTCAATATTATCTATGTTTAAAACCTGAACTCCATTATATGCTTTTGATAAATTATGTACTGTAATCATGGTGTTTTATTTTTAGTTGTCTTGACTAAAAGCGTCAATCATTTTATATTTTGATTCGTAATATTTTGAAACAATGTGTTTCATTAATTTATGATGGAAAACAATTCCTAGAATCCCTAATGAGGCAACTACAATAGTTGCAACTTCAAAATTGAAAATCCAGAACAGAATTCCAAAAAGTGCCATTGGTAAAAGCATTAACGGAATACCTAATAACCACTGTACTGCTCCTGTACCTTGCCAATTAAATGCTGCGCGCTCATCTAGGTTTATTTTCTTTCTGTTGTACGATCCTGCATACAACACAACATGTGTGTTAACTCCCATGTTATAAACTGCTGCTGCAAAATGTGCTAATAGTATTTTCCAACCAAAATATACATAAGGTATACTTAGTAAGAACATAATTATAACACTTGCTGCCATTAATGTAAACTTAGATTTTAAGTATTTTTCGTACTTTATATTCTGGCTCATTAATAGCCTGTAATACGCACTATCCCAGGCAGGAATGAATTGCCCAAAGTTTATAAGGAAGATTCCTGTTACAAATATTCCAATGAAAATATATAATGGTTCAAAATCTCGATACATTGGTTGTGGATAGAAAAATAATCCGTAAAGCAAACCAATAAGTAAAATCCAAATAGAAGATTTTGCACGTTTGTTTCGTGATATCAGTTTTATATCTAATTGCAAAAAAGCTGAGATATCACCAAAACGCTTAGTCCATTCCAGATTGGTTTCTTTAGCCTGAGATGTTTTTGTTTTAAGCGAATTATCTATATATAGTTTTTGTTTAAGCTGGTTGTAGTTTAGCATGTAAAGCGCTATTAAAACCAACAGTAAAACTAAAATGTAAACAGGATTGTTTACAATGCTTAAAATTGCTTTAGAAATTAAATCTGAAAACGAAATAATTCCAAAATGGTTTAATCCAACCAAACCTCCAACAAAGGCAATAATTGGTAAAAACGATAGTTCTATTTGCGATGAATAGCTTTCAATTATAAAATTTATGTAATTAATAATTAAGGTTATAATTACCATTACCAAAAACCAAACAGCAACCTCAATGGTGTTATAATCATGAATTAATAACATGATGCTAAACGGAATAATGGCGAAAAATGGAAGGAAATTAAAAAATGAAAAAGCCGATTTTCTTAATACATAATTTATAATCGTTTTACGTTTAACTGGAAGTGTAAGCAAAGGTTTTACTGACATTACTGGCAACTTCTGCAAAAAGAAACGCATCATTAAATCTGCCATGATCCAGTAAAATAAATAGCCATTTATAATTATAAAAGGATCGCTTTCTGGATAGAGTTCTTTAAGCATTGGGTAGAGTACTAACCCAAGAGCTAGAAACGAAACCATCATGTATAAAGCAAAAAATACAAGCAAAATGTTTAATGCAACACTTTTTTGCCAATTAGAAGAGCGGAAGAATTGTTTCCATTCAAAACTTAAAAATTGTTTTATCATGATTTTTGGATGTAGTTGATTTATTTGTTGTTGTTTATAGGAATTTGTTACAATCTAAGTTAAAAATAAACTTTATAATATATTACATTTGCTTAAAAATATAATCAATGTCTCGATATTATAAATTAATAATCTCAAATATTACTAGGGAAACAAATAAAGCAGTAAGTATTACATTTGATGTTCCTGAAAACTTAAAAGAAACTTTTAAGTTTAAAGCAGGACAATATCTATCTATAAAAACAAAAATTAATAACGAAGAACTAAGAAGAGACTACTCCATCTGCTCTTCTAGACTAAGTGGCGAATTAAAAGTAACTGTAAAAGAAGTTGAAGATGGTACGTTTTCGGTTTTTGCAAATACCAAATTAAAAGTTGGTGACACCTTAGAGGTTGCACCTCCAAATGGTCGTTTTATTTTTCAACCAGATGCTTTAAAAACTAGAACGGTTGCTGCTTTTGCTGCTGGAAGTGGTATTACACCTATTATGAGTATTGCAAAAACCCTTTTTGAAGAAGAGCCAAATAGCAAATTTATCTTGGTTTATGGTAACAAAACGCCTCAAGACACCATATTCTTTCAAGAGATATTAGATTTACACCATAAATATTTAGAGCGTTTTGAGTTACATGAAGTATTTAGTCAGTCCGAAAAACCAAATGCATTATTTGGTCGAATAGAAAAAAGCACAGTAGATTTTATTGTTATGTCTGAATACAAGGACATTGATATTGATGCTTTTTACATTTGTGGCCCAGAAGGTATGATAGAAACGGTTCAGCAAGTATTAGATGAACATGAAGTTGAAAAAGAACGTGTGTTTTACGAATTGTTTAAAAGTTCTGAAACAGGAATTTCTGGGGTAAATTCTGATGTAAATGGTGAAACCAATATCAAAGTAATTGTGGACGATGAAGAAGCTTCATTCTCAATGAAACAAACTGATACCATTCTTGAAGCGACTTTAGCTGAAGACATAGATGCCCCACATTCGTGCAAAGGTGGAATTTGTAGTAGCTGTATTGCAAGAGTTACCGAAGGTAAAGCAGAAATGCGCCAGAACAATATCCTTACAGATAGCGAAATTGCAGAAGGATTAATACTTACATGTCAAGCGCAACCAACTACTGTCAGTATTACTATAGATTATGATGACGTTTAAAGAATTAATTAAAAAAAAGAAAAGCCTATCTTAATCGTTAGGCTTTTTTTATGACTTTTAGTGTTTTTTCTACAACCTGTTTAGGCGTAATAGATGCAATCGCATCCTCATAACCTTCTGGATATTTATTACCATATATAGACGTAGGAATCTTAGGATACTTAGTTTGATTTGCTAACAAAGCATTATCAGGATTTTGATTAAAAGGATAAAAACCAGCATAAGGATGTGTAACACCCCAAAGTGTTACAACTTGAGTTCCTAACATAGCAGCCATATGTGCATTTCCTGAATCCATGGCAATCATAACTTTCAAATTTGAAATCACATCAAGTTCTTGATTAAGATTGAGTTTTCCAGCTAGATTTATGGTGTTTTTATTTTTGTCTGCTATTTGATTAAGAATTACTGTTTCCTTTTTTCCGCCTCCAAAAAGTAAAATTTTGTACTCTTTAGATAAGTCTTTAATAACCTCTTCCATTAAAGCTATTGGATACGCCTTACTTTTAAAAGCAGCGAAAGGTGCAATGCCAATCATTGGCTTAGAATTACTATCTATAACTTCTGAAATATAAGAATCAAGTTTCGCTTTTTCTGGAAAAACAGGATTTTTTAAGGATAGTGTAAAACCTAATTTTTCAAAAACATCTGCATAACGTTGATGTGTAGTTTTGAGTTGTTTAAAATCTTTACCTGTAGTTAGAGCTTTTTTTTTAGCTCTCCCTTTATTTATTTGAAAAAAAGGCGTCCCAACAAAAAATAATTTTAAAAGATTACTTCTTAATACATTGTGTAAATCGGCAACTGCATCAACGCTTAACAGTTTTAATTCTTTGGATAATTTATACAACCCATGTACGCCTTTGTGTCTGCCTTTTACATCAGCTTTATAGATGCTTACATATTTTAAATCTCTGAAAAAAGGCGCAAAAAAAGCACGCGTTAAAACTGTTATTTTAACCTCTGGATATTGATTATTAAGCGCTCGTAACACAGGAACAATCATAGCAACATCTCCCATTGCTGAGAGACGTATAACTAAAATATGTTTAGGTTTTTGAGACATCTTAAATTAAGATGAGAATGCTGTGTTGCTATTAACAACTACTTTTGTCCTCTTAATACAGGATTAAGTTCGTCGTCATTATACATTTTCATTTGCTTGTATACTTTCATGTATTTATCACCTTTTGAAATATCTAATAATAAATCGTCTAAAGCAGTAGATAAATCCACACGTTGCTCTAAAAGAACATCTAGCTTTTTCTGACAAGCAGCTTTGTGAGCATCAGATGCATCTTCACGTACAGTTTCCAAATGCATATGATATATTTTAAGTGCAAGAATAGATAATCTATCGATAGCCCAAGCTGGACTTTCAGAGTTTATTTTTGCATTAGGTTTTACTTCTACTTCTTTATATTTATCTAGAAAGTAACTATCTAAATACTCAACAGTATCTGTCCTATCTTGGTTTGAAGCATCAATTTTTCGTTTTAAAACCAATGCAGCATCAGGATTAATATTAGGATCTCTAATAATATCTTCGTAAGCCCATTGTACTGAATCAATCCAACATTTTCTATATAACAGATGTGCTAGTAAATCTTCGTCTTTATCGTATTTGTTTACAAAAGGTTGGTCTACAGTATTTAAAACCTTATATGTTTTAATTACGTCTTGAAATATGGTGTTTGCTTTTTCTGAAAACATGTCTTAAAATTTAGAGTACAAATATACTTCTATTTCGTTAACTTTACCATATTCAAAACTACAGTAATTATGCAAGTTCATCACTTAGCCAAAAACAATTCCATTTTAAATACTTTCTTACATGAATTACGAAGTATTTCTATTCAAAACGATAGTATGCGTTTTAGAAGAAATATTGAACGAATTGGAGAAATACTGAGTTATGAATTAAGCAAAACCTTAAACTATTCTTCACAGACAACCCAAACACCATTAGGAGATAAAGCCATTGAATTACCAAATAAAGACATTGTAATTTGTTCAATTTTAAGAGCTGGATTACCATTGCATAGAGGTGTTTTAAATTATTTTGATCATGCTGGGAGTGCATTTATTTCAGCATACAGAAAAAGTATAAAAGGTACAGACGATTTTGAGATTAAAGTTGAGTATGTTGCTTGTCCAGATTTGGAAAACAAAACACTTATTCTAGTAGATCCAATGCTTGCAACTGGACAATCTCTTGCACTTACTTACGAAGCTTTACTACAAAACGGAAATCCTAAGCAAGTGCATTTAGTAAGTGTTATTGGCTCTATGCAAGGTGTAGATTTTATTAAAGATAAATTTCCAGAGCAAACAAAACTTTGGATTGCAGATATTGACAATGTCTTAAACGATAAAGGGTATATTATTCCGGGATTAGGAGATGCTGGCGATTTAGCTTATGGCGTAAAATTGCAACACTAGAATTGCTAAAGATGTCAAGACTAGTAACCACATAAAGAACTCTCCAAACCATTTATCTTTTAAACCTTCAATATAGTTTGTTGCAATTATTGCCAAAGGTGTAAACAAGAAAATAAATTCAGAACCATTTTTATTAGGTGCAACTACAATAACTGCAATTGCAATAAATAGTGCATACAATATAACTACGTAAGTTGTTCTTTTTATTCTTACTAATTCTCTTAACTTTTTAAGGTAAAACATCACGCTCCAAATAGTTAACACTACCAATATGGTAAACCCAATAACTAATGTAATTTTATTGTAATTAATAGTGCTTAATCCAATTGGTTCAAAATAATTTTCTAAAAAAAAGAATGAATTATTTACAAGTAGATTATACGAAACAGAACAAATGGCAATAACAATTAAAGCAACAAATGGTATAATCCAGTTTTTCGGTTGACCTAGAGAGAAAATTAATATGGCTATAAAAATTAATGGAAAAAATAGAATTACCCAAAAATAAAACAAGGAAGCAATACCAATCCAAAATGCAGCATCAAAAATTTTCTTTTTAACTGCTATATTACTTTTTAAACTTACTAATCGTCTTAAAGCTAAAACAATAAAAAAATTAGATAGAATGACATTATTATCTATTAAGGTTGCTGGAATTATTGCCACAAATAACACTAATAGAATGCTATTAAAACTGCTTTTTTGTGTTAAATTGTTTTTTGAAACTAAAAACGATTGAACTGCAATTGTAAATAATAATGTTAAATAAACGAGTAGATTTATAGAAAGTGAAGTAAGATTAAAATCTTGAAAAACAACCTCTCTTCTATAAAAAACAAATACAAATAATGACAACAAAATCACTAAAAAGAAGTGAAAAGGTTTAGTTGATTTAAAAAAACTTGTAATCATTTAAAGAGTTTGTATATTTGTTCAGTAAATATAAGATTATTACTGATGAAAGATTTCTTTTATGCCATTCAAGAATTATTTGAAGGTTTTTTATTTATCCCTTTTAAAGCGCTAGCAAAATTAGAACTAGAAAACTGGTGGGCAGCAAATATTGTATCATGGATATTAGCTATAATTGGTTTAGGCTTTTTTATTTATTGGATGTTACAACTTAGAAAATTTGACAAAAATAACGAAGAAGACAAAAGTATTACCTCGCATTCTTACTTATAGATCGAATCCTAAGTCTTTACGATAATACATCTTATCAAAACACAATTTATCAATGTTTTGGTAAGATTTTTTTAGTGCCTTTTTGTAATCTTCTCCATACGATGTAATTGCCAATACTCGCCCTCCAGAAGTTACTGTTTTACCATTATTTGTAGTTGTTCCAGCGTGAAACACAATAGAATCTTCTACAGTTTCAATTCCAAAAATTTCTTTTCCTTTTTGATAGGCTTCTGGATAACCACCAGAAACCAAAACAACTGTTACCGCAGCTTGTTCTTCAATTTCTATAGTTTTTTGGTTTAGAGTCTGATCTTTAAATGCTGCAAACAATTCTACTAAATCTGTTTTTAACCTTGGTAGAACTGCTTCTGTTTCAGGATCTCCCATTCTTACATTATACTCAATTACTTTAGGTTCGTCACCAACTTTAATTAACCCAATAAATACAAACCCTTTGTAAGGTAAATTATCTTTTTGAAAACCATCAATAGTAGGTTTTACAATTTTGTTTTCAATTTTTTTCATCAATACCTCGTCTGCAAAAGGAACTGGAGAAATTGCTCCCATTCCACCTGTGTTTAATCCTGTATCTCCTTCCCCAATTCGTTTATAATCTTTTGCTGTTGGTAAAATTTTATAATTCTTTCCATCTGTAAGTACAAAACAACTTAGCTCAATACCATCTAAAAACTCTTCTATTACTACTTTAGAACTTGCTTCTCCAAATTTAGCATCTACAAGCATATTTGATAATTCTTCCCTTGCTTCTTCTAAATCTGAAATGATTAACACTCCTTTCCCTGCTGCTAACCCATCTGCTTTTAACACATATGGAGGATTTAATGTCTGAAGAAATTTATGCCCTTCTAAAACAGTTTCTTTTGTAAAACTCTTATATGCTGCAGTAGGTATATTATGTCTCGACATAAATTCTTTTGCAAATTCTTTACTACCTTCTAAAAGTGCTGCTTCTTTTTGCGGCCCAACTACAATTATATCTTTTAAATCTTCATCTTTCAAGAAAAAATCATGAATACCATTTACTAAAGGATCTTCTGGCCCAACAACAACCATTTTAATGTCTTCAGCCAAAACTAGTTCTTTTATAGCTTCAAAATCATTTACACCAATGTTAAAATTGGTTGCTATAGACTGGGTTCCTGCGTTCCCAGGCGCTACAAAAAGTTTGTCACAGTGCTTACTTTGCGCTATTTTCCATGCAAAAGTATGTTCTCTTCCTCCTGAGCCTAAAATTAAGATGTTCATTGTACTGCTGTTTAATTAAAGAGTAAAAATAATTGCTTTTACGTTTAAAAAATAATTAATTTACAAAAACATTTTATCTCAATTACAATTGAAATTATTTGACTTCTCTTTAAAATTAAATGGCTTTAAAATTAACGAAGCTAAAGATGCTTTAAAGGCTATTCAATCTATTAGAGAAACTGAATACGATAATTATCTTGCTACAAAAAGAGAAGAAATTGTTAACTACCATTTAGCAAATAATTCATTTTACAAATCTTTTGCTAAAAATGCAAACCCTCAAGATTGGGAAAGTCTACCAGTGATGTATAAAAGTGATTTACAATATCCTTTAGAAAAGCTTTTGTCGTCAAAATTTACTAAATCTAGAGTCTATATAGATAAAACATCAGGAGCATCAGGGCAACCTTTTATTTTTGCTAAAGATAAATTTTGTCACGCTTTAACTTGGAGTGTTATTATAGATCGCTTTTCTTGGTTAAACATTAATTTTAATCACTCTAAACAAGCACGTTTTTACGGTATACCCAAAGATATAAGAGGGTTTTATAAAGAAAAAATAAAAGATTTTTTGGGTAATAGAAAACGATTTAATGTTTTTGATCTAAGTGATCGCGCCTTTGAAGATTGGATTCAGGTATTTAAATCAACACAATTTGAATATATAAATGGCTATACAAGTCCAATCGTACTTTTCGCTAAATACTTAATGACCAAAAAAATCAAGTTAAATACAATTTGTCCAACACTTAGAGTATGTGTCGTGACATCAGAAATTTTATTTGATACAGACAGGTTACTGATGGAAACACAGTTTGGTGTTCCTGTAATAAATGAATATGGAGCTTCGGAATTGGACTTAATAGCATTTGAAAACTCTAAAAAGGAATGGATAATAAATAATGAAACCTTATTTGTTGAAGTATTAGACGAAAATGATAACCCTTTACCATATGGTGAAGAAGGTCGTTTGGTTATAACCTCACTTTACAATAAAGCTCAAGCATTTATTAGATATGATATTGGAGATATTGGAATCATTTCAAAAGAAAGTACACCTAAAAAAATGTTGTTAAAAAAACTTATAGGAAGAACAAACGATACTGTAATTCTTCCAAGTGGTAAAAAAGCAGCTGGTTTAACCTTCTATTATATTACAAAGAGCATAATTGAAAGTGACAATCTTGTAAAAGAATTTGTAATTGAACAACAAAAAAAGGATACATTTAAAATAATTTATGAGAGTGAGAAAATGTTATCTAAAGAGAAAGAAGCTTTTGTAAAAAGTGAAATGACGGGTTATTTAGAAAAAGGATTGCACATCTTATTTGAAAAACAAGATAAAATACATCGATCTAAAAGTGGAAAACTTAAGCAATTCACATCTTTAATTAACTAGCTTGTGAAAAAGGAAATCCTTATAATAACAAATTACTTTCCCCCTGAAAAAGGTGCAGCCTCTAATCGTATGTTTGTAATGGCAAATTCATATTTAAATAACGGTTACAAGGTATTTGTGATTTGTCCATTGCCAAATTATCCTCAAGGTTCAATTTTTAAAGATTATAGAAATAAGTTTTTTTTAAAAGAAAAAATCAATGGCATTGATATAAAACGATTGTGGGTTTTTGCCAGTAACTCAAGAAGTAAATTTATAAGATTGTTTTCGATGTTATCATTTGGTATATGCTTATTTGTATTCTTGCTTTTTAATAAAACTCCTAAGAAAGTTATTATTCAATGTTCACCATTACTTGTTGGATTTTTTGCTGTGTTAGCTTCAAAGATTAAAGGAAAAACAATTATTCTAAATGTATCAGACTTATGGCCTTTGGCGGGTATACAAATGGGGCTTTTCAAAAAGGGGATTTATTTTAATTTACTTGAAAAAATTGAGAGATATAATTATAAATCGGCTCATTTAATTTTAGGTCAATCTGAAGAAATCTTAGAGCATATTAAGTTATCCTATCCTAAAAAGAACTTCTTCTTATACAGAAATTTGCCAGATTTTAAACCTCCAAAAGTTTTATCTAAACCTCATTCAGAAGAAATTAAAATTGTTTATGCAGGTTTATTAGGTGTAGCTCAAGGCGTATTTAATATCTGTAAAGAAATTAAGTTACCAAGCAATGTTACTCTAGATATATATGGTGATGGTCCAGAAAAAGATTGTGTAAAAAATATAAGCGATAAAAACCCACAGATTCATTTTCATGGTTTAATAGAAAGGGATAAGCTTCATGAAGTTTTAATTCATTACGATTTTGCTTTAGTTCCATTAATTAATAGAATTTACGGTTCTGTGCCTTCAAAAATATTTGAATATACTAGTTTGGGGCTTCCAATTATTTATTTTTCTGAAGGAGAAGGAGCTGATTTGATTTCTAAATATAAACTGGGTTATACAATAAAAGACAACAACTATAAGGCATTAAATAAACTGATTTTAGAACTCGCTTCAGGTGAAAAAAACTGTTTAATTAAAAACAGAATTCAAGAAATATCTATGGGAACTTTTAATCTTGAAGTGCAGTTTAAAAAATATCTAGAATTTAGTAACTCGCTTTAATAAGCTTTCTTGTCCCCTTTTACTAGATTAATAAGGGTTTGAATAATTATTTTAATATCTAAAAAGAGAGTCCAATTTTCAATATAAAAAATATCGTATTTGATTCTATTAACTATATCAGAATCGCTTTTAACTTCACCTCTAAAACCATTAATCTGAGCTAGCCCAGTAATTCCTGGTTTAACACTATGTCTGTAAGTGAATTTATATTTATCAATCTTTTTAGAGTAATCTGATGTGTAAGCAATCATATGCGGCCTTGGTCCAACAACAGACATATTACCAATAAATGTATTGAAAAATTGGGGTAATTCGTCTATACTTGTGCGCCTTATAAATTTTCCAATACGAGTTAAACGTTCATCATTTTGTTTAACATGATTTACATCTTTTATGTGTTCTCTTGAAAGTGATCTAAATTTATAGCATGTAAACTCATTATAGTTTAAGCCATGTCTTTTGTGTTTAAAAAATATTGGTCCTTTTGATTCTAGTTTTATTATGATTCCTAATATTGGAACTAACCAAGATAAAACAAAAACAATTACAATTAATGAGAACCCAATATCAAAACTTCGCTTTATTATTTGGTTAATTTCGTTGTTTAAAGCTACTTCTTTTAAAGTTAAAACAGGTGTATAGCTATAAAACTCTGTGTTTAAGCTTTTAGTGAAGTTATCTTCTTTATTTGGTATGAATTTTATATTAACTTTTTTTAAACTTGCAATTTTTACAAATTGATTAATTTGACTTTCAGTCATTTCGTCTATAGAGCAGTAAATTTCATCTACTTCACTGTGAGTCTCAATAAATTGTAAAGCATTATTTATTTTATCCTTCTGATTGTTTTCTCTTGATTTATTTACTTCTAAAATAGTATAACCTAAATCTTTTTTAGTTGTAAAAAGTGATCTTAATTCATTTGCTCCTCTACCTTCTCCTACAATTACAACACGCCTTAAATTGCCTTTAAAATAGAGTCTTATATGCTTTAACAAATAATAGCTAATAAGTTTAAAAGCTCCAATTATCGCAAAACAAGACAGTAAATAATTTAGGGTTACAAAAGCACTAATATCTACACTCCTAAATAGTCCAATAAATGCTAAAACTATAATAGCAAAGAAAACGAATTGTTTGACTATTAACGAAAAAATTTGAATTGCAGAAGTAAACCTGTATATTTTATAAAACTTTATAAAAGTTGTAGATATTAACCAAAAAATAGTTACATAAACTGTAAACACAAGCTGCTTATTGTTTAAATACTCTGAGTAGTAACTAATTAATTCTTTGTTTCTTAAGTCGAAAAAAATTAAAGAAAGGTAATTAATTGTTATTAAGTCAATAACAATTAAAACTGGTCTCATTAACCACGAATATCTTCCTCTTATATAGTTCACAATTAATCTGAAATTTAAAACATCTTAATAAGAAGTGTCAATTAAAATGTTTATTACAAATATAAGCTTAAGTGGGAATTGTTAACTAATTTTTTTGATTCTTATCGTCAAGTAATTCGTACTGGGAATTTAAGCTTCTATACTCAGGAACAATCACTTTCATTTGAGTAACCATTTTGTGAGTATTAAACTGCTTTGCATAGTCTACAAGAATAGAAATTTCTTCATTTAGTCTATTATAGTCTTCTGCGTCAAGTTGAGCAATCATTATTTTTTGATTGTACGTTGGAAGTGTTTTTGTTTTATCGTTTAGTAACTCTTCATAAAGTTTTTCTCCAGGGCGAAGCCCAATTATTTCGATATCAATATCCTTATATGGCACAAAACCTGCAAGTTTAATAATTTTAGTTGCTAAGTCAACTATTTTAACAGCTTTCCCCATATTAAAAATAAATATCTCTCCTCCTTTTCCCATAGACGCAGCTTCAAGTACTAATTGACAAGCTTCTGGAATAGTCATAAAATATCTAATAATTTCTGGATGTGTAATTGTTAGTGGGCCACCTTCTTCTATTTGTTTTTTAAATAACGGTACCACAGAACCGTTAGAACCTAATACGTTACCAAATCTTGTAGTAATGAAGTTTGTTTTAAAATTTGGCGACTGTCTAGTGTGGAAATGCAAAGATTGTACATACATCTCTGCAATTCTTTTAGAAGCTCCCATTACATTACTTGGGTTTACTGCCTTATCTGTAGATACCATTACAAATTTATCGACATCATATTTTAAAGATATGTCTACAAGGTTTTTAGAGCCTAGTACATTAACAAGAATAGCTTCAGACGGATTACATTCCATTAAAGGAACATGTTTATATGCGGCTGCATGATAAACAATATTTGGCCTATAGATGTTGAATAGTCTTTCTAATTTCTCATAATTTACGACATCAGATATAATGAATTCATAATCAATTTGAGGATAATTTTTTAAAATCTCAGATTGAATTTGATACAAAGGTGTTTCTGCTTGATCAATTAAAATTATCTTTTTAGGACTGTAATTTGAAATTTGTCTTACTATTTCGCTTCCAATTGAACCAGCCGCTCCGGTTATAAATATAATTTTTTGATAAAGATCTTTTGCAATTAATTTATTGTCTAATACAATTGGATCGCGTTCTAGCAAATCTTCAATCTGTATATTTTGAATTTGTTTAATTAGTGTTTTTTCGTTTTCAATATCAGAAACTAAAGGTGCTCTAAAAACCTTATAATTATATTCCAAACAATCGTCAACAATTTTAAGCCTATGCTTCTGATTTAATTTATTATCAGAAAGAATTAAAGCCTCTGCACCTCTAGAGCGTAATAATGTAGATATTTTTCTATTTTTAGGAATAATTGGTAACCCAAAGATTTGTTTACTCTTTTGCTTCGAATTATTTGTGATAAAGCCAACAATTTTAAAACGTTGTGGTATTTCGTATTGTAATGCTTTTGCAATTGCGATAGCATTAGAATCTGAACCGTAGATAAGTGTTTTGGTGATTTTGCCTCCATCTAAAATATTATAGGATGCTTGAAATATTTGTTTCACAAAAACCCTAATTAAGAATAATAAGCTGTAGGATACTGTAAAGTATATAAAGAGTTTACCTAATGAAAATAATTTAATTGATGTTATGTAAATATATATTAAATGAGTAATGCTTAAAACACCAAAAGTGAAACTTGAGGCAATAAACAACTTAAGGGCATCAATAAAAGTTGAGTGTCTTAAAAGGCCTGCGTAAGTTCTAAATAATAAAAAGAAAAAAACATTTACCCCTAGTATTATTCCTTCAGAAGGTAATAAATAAAGTGATTCTATTTCAAGTAAGGATATGCTAGATACAACAAATTTTGTAATATATATTGCTAAAACACATGTAAAGATATCGAATAAAAGAACTAACCATCTTGGTAGATACCCTAAGTTTGAAAAATCTAATTTTCTTCGACTAGATTCAAAAATTTGTATTATAGCGTTTCTTAATCTAATACTCATGAGTTAAGGTGTTATAAACAAATATCTTAAAAATTTGTTAATTACATGCTTAGTTTTTTTTTTTTCTACTTTATCTTCTTAAGAGTTTTATTTTTAAAAGTATATAAAAGAAATATGTGAAAAACAAATATCCGCACAAATTAGCAAATGAAGATCTTAAACTTCCTCTTAGAATTAAAAATTCAAAAGGAATTAATAATAAATAGCTTATTATGAAATAGCTTTTTAAATTATTTCTAAACCAAAATTTAAAGTCTAACCAAGAATTAACTAATGCTAATAAAAGTACAAAAATAATAATTCCAATAATTCCAAAATTTATATAGCCTTCAGCAAAAAATCCAATAGCTACATTAGAAAACCCTTGATATTCAAGATTGTTTGCAAGTAAATAACTGCTCCCTATTGGCTTACTTTCCCAAATGGCTCTGGGTATCCAAAAAAACAATACTCCTATAAGTTGATCTCCATAAGTGATAATTTTATTCATAATTATATTTACAGAGTTTTGATAAGAGTCAAAATGTAAATCTAGGAACATACCAAAATTAACTGGATTAACTAAAACATTGCTGTTGAATCTAAAATGATGCAGATAGGGGAAGACTATCAGGAAACAAATAATAAAAAAAGAAGAGAAGTTGTATTTCTTTAAAAATGGTTTAATGTATATTAAAAAAAGTGGTAAATAAGTTACTGCAACTCGATATCTTGAAATTCCTGTTGGAAAATTACATATGACAATTAAAAATATTAAAGCTATTTCTAAATACGCGTTTTTTAAACCATTTAGTTTATAATATAAAAATAAAATTAAAGGTGCTCCTCTAAATACATTAATAATAGCTATAACTGGTTTTGAGAAGCTTTGTGATTCATTTAAAAATACCTTTCTATGGAAAACAACTTCAAGATTAAAATCAAAATAAATAAAAAATATAAATGTACAGAGCAAAGAAAAACTTAAAATAACTCGATTATTAATATTCTTGTCATCTAGTCTAAAAGGGTTTATGTTTAACTTTTTGTCTTTAAATCTTGTTCTATTTAAATAATGATAGGAAATATTATATAGTATTATAATTCCTAAAAATAAGCAGTTCCCATACAAAAATTCTAGTGTAGACAATTCACCATTGACACCCATGAAAAAAATAGATTTTTTATATTGTAATGCTGGTGCTAAGCCAATAAAAAAAAGAAAAAATAGATTTGTAATTCCATGAAGAGAGAAAGGCAAAGATTTATATGAAAAAATTTGAGTTATTGAAATGATAATAATTAAATAATTCAGAAATAATACTTTAAAATTAAATTGCAATCCATTGTCTAAAAACAAGACAAACCCAAGAAAAATAAAGGCAACTACTATAAAAAATTGTTTTTTCTTATACATAGAAAATCTCATTAAAAGCTTCTTTAATTCTGATAAGGTCATTATCTTTTAAATTAGAACTGCTAGGCAAACACAATCCTTGGTTAAATAACTTTTCACACATTCCATTTTTATACATTGGACTAGTTGAAAAAACAGGTTGCATATGCAACGGTTTCCATAGAGGACGTGATTCTATGTTTTTTGATGCTAATATATTAAAAACTTCTTCTTTTGAAACTTTTGTTAATTCAGAATTAATTGTAATGCAATTCAACCAATAATTTGAATAAAAATCACTGTTTGGTTCTTTGAATAATTCTACACCTTCAATACTTGCAAATAACTTATTGTAAAAACGATTATTCTTTCGTCTTAAGTTAATATGCGCTTCTAATGCTTTTAATTGAGCTCTGCCAATACCCGCACTAATATTGCTCATTCTGTAATTATAACCAATATTTTTATGTTCATAATGAGCTTCGTTTTCTCTTGCTTGAGTGGCAAAATAGATTGATTGCTTTTTTTGTTTTATTGAATTACAAACTAAAGCACCGCCTCCAGAGGTCGTAATAATCTTATTTCCATTAAAAGATAATATCGAGAAATCTCCAAAGGTACCACACTTTCTTCCTTTATAAGATGACCCTAAAGCTTCCGCAGCATCTTCTATTACATTAATATCATATTTATTAGCAACAGCTAATATTTTATCGATTTTCGAAGGCATGCCATAAAGATGAACCATGATAATCGCTTTTGGTTTCATTCCCTTTTTTAATCTGTCTTTAATTGCCTCTTCTAAAGCAATTGGGCAAATGTTCCAAGTTTCTATTTCACTATCTACAAAAATTGGTTTAGCGCCTACATAAACAATTGGATTTGCAGAAGCACAAAAAGTAAAACTCTGACATATGACTTCGTCGCCAAAACCTATTCCTAATTGAATTAATGCTAAATGTATGGCTGCGGTTCCTGAAGAAAGACAAGCAACATTTTTATTTTGATTTAAGTAACTCTCTAAGTCTTTTTCAAATTCAGTAATATTGTTGCCATAAGTAGTGACTTCGTTATTTAACAAAGCGTCTTTAATGTAGTCTAATTCATTTCCAGACATATGGGAAACTGATAAAGGAATTCTAGTTTTCATGTGTCTTGTTAAGTTGTTTAATTAACTTGTATTTTATAACTACATAAAGCATTGTGAAAGATATCACAATAAATGTCAGAGCAAGTAATTTATTTATTGTTATTTGCAAAACAATTATCAATAAAACATTTATTACCAATTGTAGAACGAAGTAAATAGAGGCTATTTTTAAATGTCCAATTTTAAAATCGTTTACAGCTAATTGATATAAATGTCTTTTATGGGCTTGGAATACATCTTCTTTTCTATAGGCTCTTTCAATAATTGTTAATCCTCCATCAAGTAAGTAAACTAAAAAGACTAATAAAACTAGCAGATTTTTGGTATCTAAATATAGTTTTAAAACAAAATAAATTAACGAAAATCCTATTGCAATACTGCCTATGTCTCCTGCAAAACATATTGCGTTTTTCCTGAAATTGAAAAACCCGAAAACTACTATTGCTAATATCAAAACAATCAACAAGTTAGAGTCGGTAAATTGTAAGTAATATTCATTGAGGTATAATAAAGTAGAATAGCTAGCCAAACCATTTAAAAACGTGATTCCGTTTATTCCATCCATAAAATTATAGATGTTTAAAAACCCAATTGAAAATAGATAAACAATAAGTAAAACAGCCATTTCTAAAGCGCTTGAAAAGTTAAAAAGTTCTAGACTATAGAAAATTAAGGAGAATGCAATAAAATGAACAATTAATCTAACTTTTGAAGAAAGCATTATTAAATCATCTACAAAACTAATAACAGAAACCAAGACAATCCCAGATAAAAAATATAAAAAATTCGCATCGGCATTAAAGAAAAATAAATACAAAAAGACTGAAAAGAAAACTACTATACCTCCTCCACGAATGATTGGTGTAGAGTGCGCACTTCTATGATTTGGATCATCTTTTATATTTTTAATTCTTGCGACTTTTATATAAATTGTTTCTAAAACAAAAAGAGTGCAAAAAATAATTATATGATAAATCATCATACTTAAAGGTTG
This sequence comes from Flavobacteriaceae bacterium, assembly GCA_013042715.1. Lineage (GTDB taxonomy): Bacteria > Bacteroidota > Bacteroidia > Flavobacteriales > Flavobacteriaceae > Site-B15. The sequence continues at coordinate 17,459 of JABDPN010000141.1, forward strand.
TTAGTTTTGTTTGTTTAGCTTTTTAAAAAGTAAATCTAGCTGTGAAAATAACTTATTTTTAGCAAAATTGTTTTGATAAAAGCTTAAAGCATTATTCTCCATGATACGCTTTTCTTTTTCTGATAGTTTTGACACTAAAATTGCTTTTTTTGAAAGCGATAATGCATCGCCAGCAGGTACAGCGTAACCACAATTAGAATCGTTTATAAGCTCATTGCCTTCTCCATTAATCATTCCTAATATTATTTTACCAGAAGCCATATATGCCTGGATTTTTGCTGGAACTGTAATTCCAAAAACAGGTATATCTCTTAACGACACCAACATTGCATCGGCTTTTTTGAAAAAATGAGGCATCGTTTCTAATGGATATCTTCCTAGAATGAAAATATTACTCAAACTCCGTTCTTCAATTTGGCCTTTTAACCAACTTAATCTTCTCCCATCGCCTACAATAATCCAATTTATATTTTCATTTTTTGTATTTTTTGTAGCTTCTAAAATTGATTCAAAATCTTGAGAATCGCCAACATTTCCAGCAAACATAATATTGAATCCTTCTGGTAATTTAGGTAATTCTAAATTGGATTCCTTTACCTCTACAAAAACATCTTCTGCCCAATTTGGAAAATACTCAATTGTTTTAGTAGACTCGCATTTTTTAGTAATACTCTCTTTAAAAGATTTTGAACTTACTAAAATTATATCCGACTTTGCATATATCTTTCTAACTAACTTATCAATATAATTAATTAGTCTTCCTTTTTTAAAACGTGTTGTTGCAATGATACTTTCCGGCCATAAATCTAGAACCCATAAAACTAAAGGAATCTTCTGTCTTTTTTTAACCCATAAACCAGGCAATGCCATTGTTGCAGGTGATAATTGCTGTACAAATACGATATCGTATTTTTCTTTTAATCTAAATAATACAGTAAAATAAGAAAAGAAAATAAATGATAAGTAATTTAATGCCAACGGAATAGTTTTGCCACTTTTTCTTGGAAAAACAGGAGATCTTAAAACCTTAACTCCATTAATTACTTCCTCTCTTTTATTAAAAAAATTATAACCTTTAAAAAAATCTCCTTTAGGGTAATTGGGTTTAGCAGTTAAAACGGTTATTTCGTAGCCTTTTTTAGCAAAATCAAAAACAATCTCGTTGCCTTTAAAAACTTCAGGGTGAAAATATTGTGATATAAATAATATTTTCATCTTACTGTTTTGACCAAACGACTCTGTTTATATAGTCCGTATAAGAAATAATTATTCTTACGATTTTTTCTGAAACATTAGGCATAGAATAATCGTAAACTTCTCTAAAATTACGGTCTGGATCTCTTTCTTGAGCCTTTAACGCAGCCAAACCTTGCATAATGCGTTCTGGTTTTAAGCCAACCATCATTACAGAGGTCTCTTCCATGGCTTCGGGCCTTTCGTGCGCTTCTCTAATATTAAGAGCATGGAAATTAAGTATTGACGATTCTTCAGATATTGTTCCGCTATCTGATAATACTGCAAATGAATTCATTTGCAGTGCGTTATAATCGTTAAATCCTAATGGTTTTAAAAACTGAATGTTTTTATGTGTCTTTAAATTTTTAGATTCAAGCATATTTCGTGTTCGAGGATGTGTTGAAACAATTACAGGATACTTATACTTTTCTGCAATTAAATTTAAACTTTCTATTAAACCGTTAAAGTTTTTTGAGGTGTTAATATTCTCTTCTCGATGTGAAGAAACCAAGAAAAACTTTTGTTTTTTCAAGTCTAATTTTTGCAATACATTAGACGACTCAATTTTTGACTTAAACTTATTAAGTACCTCATACATTGGGCTTCCGGTTTTAATCACTCTATCTGGCGATAAACCCTCTCTTAATAAGTATTCTCTTGCGATAGAGCTATATGTGAGATTTATATCTGAAACATGATCTACAATCTTTCTATTGGTTTCTTCTGGAACACGTTGGTCAAAACATCTGTTTCCTGCTTCCATATGGAATATAGGTATTTGTCTTTTTTTAGCTGGAATCGCACATAAACATGAGTTTGTGTCTCCTAAAACTAAAAATGCATCTGGTTTTTGTTCTTCCAGAATTGGATCTATTTTAATTAAAATGTTTCCAACTGTTTGTGTTGCATTTTTTCCTGCTGCATTTAAAAAAAAGTCTGGTTTTCTAATTTCTAAATCTTCAAAAAAGATCTCGTTAAGCTCGTAATCGTAATTTTGACCTGTATGCACAATTACATGCTCTATTGCATCGTTTTTGTCTAAAGCTTGCATCACACAAGCTAACCGTATAATTTCTGGTCTGGTACCAACAACAGTAATAACTTTTAGTTTTTTCATAAAGACATTTTACTGCTGCAAAAATAGAATTTTATTGCTGAAAACTATTATACTTCAACAAAATATGTGTCTGGATCGTCTGGATTATATGGCTCGTTAATCCAAAACATTGTTATAAGTTCAGTATCACCAATATTGGTAATATTGTGTGTATACCAAATAGGCATATCAACATAAGCAGGCTCATTACCATCAAGCTCGTAATTTATTATCTTATCTGTATTTATTTTACGTAATTGAATGCAAGCCTTACCGCTAATAACAGCAAATCGCTCTACCTTTCGGGTGTGATAGTGATTGCCTCTTGTAATTCCTGGAGCTGTAGTAGAATATGAGGATTGTCCTGATGTGTTAGCTCTCATAATTTCTACAAAAGCACCTCTATAGTCTGAATGCTTTACAGATTTTCTTGGAAAATAGTCTTTAGGAATAAAGCTTGTAAATGTATTGAATAAAGCCAATTCAAAGGGATCGCTTAAATCTGATACTATACCATTATCCATATAAGTTACCTTATACTCATTTAACAGGATTAATATTTCTGATACTTTTTTTGTTGCGTTGTGTGGTACCAAAAAAGTTTTAATTTGCTTTTTATTATCTATAGTCTCTTGGTAAAAAGCTTCAGCTAAATCGTTAATATAAATTAAATTTACTTCACCATCGCTATGAATGGTTGGCATTTCTCCTTTTACTATTTGATGACAAAACGTTGCGATAAAAGAATTGTAATATGGTTCTCCAAAAGGACCAAAAACATTAGGAATAACAAAAGATGCTACTTTTCCTCCAGATTTTTTCGCCCAATCTTCCAACAGTTTTCTGCCATCTCGTTTAGATTTGCCATATAAGTTATCTCTTTCTTCTTGGGTTGAGGATGAAAAAATAATTTTTGGTTTTGAATTTGTTGTTTCGCATGCGTCAATTAATTTTTTAACTAATTCAACATTAGTGTTGTAAAGAACTTGTTGTTCGTCATGTCTGTTTAGTGCAGCAAGGTGAATAATAACATCGCATTTACTTACAAAGTCTTTTAGCTTTTTGTTTTTTTTAAAAAAACATATGTCATAACTTATAAGCTCTAAACCTTCTTTTGTACCAAAGTAATTATATAGATGGCTTCCCATGAAACCTTCCTGTCCTGTGATTCCTACTTTTATCATTTTTCCCAATTTACCCATTTGTTGCTGTCAAATCTTACTTGATCATCTTCAATTTCATTTAATTCATAATCTGACATAATCATTAGTTTAGAGTTTTTTTCTATTGCTTTAAATCCGTTAGCATATCCATTTGGAATATAAAGTACTTGCGGTTTACTCTCTTTTAAAACAAACTCGAAAACTTTACAATCTGTTGATGGATTTTCCCAATTATCAACATCTACAAGCTTTACTTTAAAGCTTCCGTTTACACAAAAAAACCACCTTTTTTCAATCTTATGACCTTGCCAAGCCCTAATGGTTTCTGTTATTGGGTGAGTTGTAAAATACATGCGTTTTATTGGAGATAAGCTGAATTCATTTACAAATTGCAATGTTCCTCTGTCGTCTGAAAACGCTCCGCCTTCAATTAATTTTGGTGGCTCTTTACTCATTTAGTTTAACATCGTTTCTAATAAAATCGAGTTTTAGCAGTAATTTCTTCATTCCTTCAACATCAAGTTGTTCTGTGTTGTGAGAATGATAATCTTCTATTTCATTCATATCTATTTCTCCTTCAGAGAAAAAATTGGCATAGTTTAAATCTCTATTATCTGCTGGCACCCTATAGTAATCTCCTAAATCTTCCGCTTTAACTCGTTCTTCTCTGGTTAACAATGACTCGTAAAGCTTTTCTCCATGACGTGTTCCTATCACTTTTAATTTGCTATTTGATGTGTACAAATCAACCAAAGCTTTTGCTAGGGTTTCAACGGTTGCTGCAGGAGCCTTCTGCACAAACATATCACCTGATTTTGCGTTGTTAAAAGCAAATAACACCAAATCTACAGCGTCTTCCAGAGTCATCATAAATCGTGTCATTTTAGGGTCTGTAAGGGTAAGATCTTTGCCGTTTTTCATTAACTCAATAAATAATGGAATAACCGAACCTCTAGATGCCATTACATTTCCATATCTTGTTCCAGAGATAACTGTATTCCCTGCATTTCTAGATTTAGCAACAAGCACTTTTTCCATCAACGCTTTAGAAATCCCCATGGCATTTATTGGATAAACAGCTTTATCTGTGCTTAAAACAACTACACTTTTTACATTGTAATTAATGGCTGCTTCCAATACATTTTCTGTTCCCAATACATTGGTTTTCACAGCTTCTATTGGGAAAAACTCGCAAGAAGGCACTTGCTTTAATGCAGCAGCATGATATATATAATCTACACCGCGTACAGCAGTTTCAACAGAGCGGTAGTCACGAACATCTCCTATGTAAAATTTAACTTTTGGATTAGCAATACGACGTCTTAATTCGTCTTGTTTTTTTTCATCTCTGGAAAAAATACGTATTTCCTTAATATTTGAATCCACAAAACGGTTTAAAACTGCGTTTCCAAATGAACCTGTTCCTCCGGTAATTAGTAATATTTTGTCTTTAAAATTGTTCAATGTCATAATTATTTATGTTCTTATATAAATACTCTATTGTTTGTTTAGAACATTCTTTCCAAGAAAATTCTTTTGCTTTACTTTTTGCTACTTTTGCCGACTTTTCTCGTTGCTCTGAATGTTCAAGAAAATATTTTAAATTTTCGTATACACTTTTTTGATTAGTTGGGTCAAAGTAAAAGGGGTGTTTAGCACCTAAAAACTCAGGCATTGGTTGGTAATTAGAGCAAAGAATTGGCAATCCAGACAACATGGCTTCTATTAAAATATTTGGCATATTCTCGCAAGTTGAAGCAAATATAAAGCCATCTGAAGTTTTGTAAAAATTCTCTATCTCTTCATAATCAACTTTCCCGTGGAAATTTACAACTTTATCATATAAATCATTTGATTGAAACTCTTTTAAATACTTTTTATAATATGGGGGATAACTTCCTCCAACCAAGTTAAGTTTAAAATTATATCCTTCTTTATATAATGAAATTGCTCCTTTAATTAGAGTTATTTGATGCTTATAAACTGTTATTGGAGAGATGTACAACAAATTATAAGGTTGTTCTTTTTTGTATTTTGAAACATCCTTTTGTTTTTTTACATCTTCACTAAATTTTTGATTTACTCCGTGATGTATAATTGGACAGCTAGTTAAATCTTTATTTAAAAATTTTAGAACTGTATCTTTGGCATAATTTGAAATGAAAATAATGCCTTTTGAATTGTTAAATGCCTTTTTCTGAAAATAACGAAGTAACCTAAATTTAAACTTCATTAAGGACAGTTTTCCATACCTGTCACTTTCAATTGAATCCCAAATTAACATGTTTTGACTCATCTCAATATGAGGATTGAATTTACCTGAATATGTACCTGCTGGATTAAATAAGACAGTTCTTTTTGTTGTTTTTTTTAAATATCTATGAAAGTGTATTTTTTTCCAAAAAGAAATAAAAATAGTTCCTTTTTCTAACCAAGGATGGGTTTTCTTTTCTATCCAACTTTGATCATTAATTTTTGAAAGAGTGTTGTTATTACTAAAAACCTCAATAATATCAAATTTCACGGTGGCTTTACTAATATTATTTAGTAATTCTACTAAATGTGTAACTCCCCCTCCATCTCTAATATTAGAGGCGTCAATAATTAATTTAGTTTTCATGTATTAGTACTTTTTATCGACATTTAAAAAATACTTAAAATGAGATACTGGCCAATTTGGTTCACAGTGTCTTCGGTTGATTACAAAGCTATTAAAACTATGATAGTTTTTATAATCTGTGCCGCTAAATATATGCTCGTAATATTTCTTTGAAACCTCTAATGCTTCTTCGTTAAAATGTTGCATTTGACCAAAGGGAAATGCAAACATATTGCAGTTATTATTTGTTTTTTCTTCTATATACTTTTTACAATATCCTAATTGATACTCTAACTGTTCTTGAGATAAATTAGTACCCAAATCTAAATGGTCCATTGTATGCGAACCGATTACATGACCATCTTTTATTAATGCATTAACTTGATTCCATGTCATTGGAGATTTATTTTTTGTATTAATACGCTTTAAAAACTTTTGATTATATTTTTCATCTCCATCAATAAATCCAGGATTAATAAAAAACCCAGCGCTTATACCAAACTGTTTTAAAACAGGATTAATATGTGTATAACACTCCTCAAAGCCATCATCGTAGGTAAAAGTAACTAATGGTTGATTGACTTCCTTTTTGTTTTCTACTAGCGATACAGCTTCCTCTATACCAATAAAAGTAACATGATTACTAATGGCTTCTAATTGATGAAAAAATACGTCTGAATTTGATTTTTTTTCTGATATATAGTGGCTATTAATAATATGAATTCCTTTTTTTGGTTTAGAGATTAAACCAAAAATATCTAGATAGGTATTGCGTAAAAAGGCTCTCATATACTACCAAGGTATATTTTTTAAATTAAACATCTTTTGTATTTTTAATTTTTCACCTTTATAATCCTCTGTGAGTTCCTCCAATACTTTCTCTTGAACATCTGTCTTTTCGCTTGATGTATTCACTTTTTTATAAATTGGAGACAAAGTTTTTTTCATTATGGATCCTATAAACACCCCTACCTTACCTTTATAAAAATAGTTTAAATAAAATTGTCTTAGTCCAACATACAACTTTGAAAGCAGTCTAGATTTTACTTTTACAGTTTTATTAAAATGTTGAAATTCATAACCTTGGTAAAATTCCTTGTCAATGCCTAATTTTTCACAAAATTGATTTAAAAACAACTTTGGATTATTTACTAAGTCTTCATAAAAAAACACATGCATAGTGTGTTCTTTAAGGTGTTCTTTGAAAACATTTAAATAATTGCTGTAAAATCCTGTTTTAAAAGCTAACAATGATAGGTTGCTTTCTTTGTTATAGGCTTTAGATAATTTATAATAATTATCAAAATCTATTTCTTCGTTTAAAAGACCTTGTTGTTTGCCAAATCTAAACCAAGATTTAAATCTAGTTACAGGGTTTCGAAGTATGATAACCACTTTTCCATTATTTGTGTTTAAAAATAAATTTATTTTTTTTGCTGTATTTGCATAATACATGTAATCTGGAGAGGCTTCTAACTTAAATTTTTTATTAGGATCGCATTTAAAGAAATTTTGATAGTTATCATGACTTTTATCATAATCGAATACAGATGATAGTTCATGTTTTTTTTGAATTTCTTTATCTAAAAAGTAGTTTGTTTGTTTAATATAAGAACCGCAAACATCTGGATGGTCTGATAAATATCTAAACAAAGAGGTTGTCGCTGCTTTGTTTGTGCCTGCTATAATTATATGTTTCAATTTTTTTTAATTTTTAAACCAAAGTTTAACCAAGTCTATATTTAGCAATTTAGATGTTTTTTTTACATTTTCTAAATAGCTATTTGTTAACATCTCCCTTGTTTTCTCTTTAATTGGTTGGTATTTCTCTTGTTTAATATTAGCTTTTAATAAAGCTCTTTTAAATTTAGCTCTTAACGTAATGCTAAATGCATTTTTAATAAAAGAAGGAATAAAAGTGTTATTTATTAGTTTTTGTATAAGAATTGACTTTGGTGTTCCTGACTTGTTAGTATAATTAAATTCAAATTCAAAATTACTTTCAATTTTGAGAAAATCTAAAATATCTGCTATCTGTTTTTTCTTGTTTTTGATTAGTTCTTCAAAAATAACAACTTTTATATTTTTTTTGCCAAATGCATCTACTATATCCTTTATCTGATCATAATATAACCCATGCGAATAATGTGCAATAGCACCTATTTTACTCCTACCTACTTTATCAAACAGTAAGTCTGGTGTATTTAAATATGTGTCTAGGCTATTCTGATTAAAAAGACTTTTTTCAAATTCTAATGAATCTTCGAAAGACTGATTTATTGAAGACCTTCCTGTTTTAATAGCTTCCCAATAGGCCGAATAAGCTCTGTCAACTGGGTTTCTTAAAACAATGAGAAATTTTGAACTCATTAACTCTGGGTGATAAGAAATTCTTTTAACAAACAACTTTGAAAAATAGATATAGTTTACATAACTGTGTAAAATATACTTTTCACTATTGTAATTAGAGTATAAAGTATTATCCAGCCAAGACAATCCCTTTTGATAAAACCTGTCTGAAACAAAGAATGGGAACTCTTTTAATTCTGGAACTAAAAAAATATCTGGATGTTGACCCAGCCAATCGTATAATGAGGTTGTTCCTGCTTTCTGCACACCTAAAAGAAATAGATTTGGTGTTTTCATGTTTTAATTGTTCAAATAATTAACCCATTCATTATTATTTTCATATCCTAAATCTATTAAGGTTTTGCCTAAATATTTTTCAAATACTTGAGCAGATTCTATATTGAAATTGTTTTTCCAATCTCCAGCAATACCTTTTCTTAAAAAACTATTTTTGTCTTCTTGCCCTGGTTTTCTTTTAGTTTGGTTTTTAAATGAAAACTTCTCTGTCGTTTTTAATAATCTATCTTGATCAATTTCTGTTTCGCCTAAAAACAATAATACATTACTTAATTCTAATTCAATATTTTTTAACATATCTTCATATTTAACTAATATGACATTTTCTTGACCTAAATTATATGAATTTATAAAATCTGCTAAACTAAATCTATTGAATTTCTTTAAATAATCTGTGTGAAGATATTCAATAAAATACGGTAAGTTTTTCTTAATGTTTTCATAATCGTTAAATGGCATTTTCTTCCTGTTGTTTTTGATTATTCTGTCTGGTGTTCTATCATTACCCACTAACATATGAAAATAATAAGAAACCATAATGTCTCTACCATCTCTGGTTACAAAAACTATTTTATTAAATTTTTTACTGTACAAATAATGCCCATGAATAACAGCTTGTTTAAATTTTGGAATAACATTCCTTGGATAATATAGATTTAAATAGTCTGATATTATTTGTGTCATCCAAGTACCCCCAGACTTTGGATACTCTACCACTTGCAATAGATTTAGCTTTTTTGAGAAATTATGCCATAAAATGTATCTATATAATGCATTAAGTTTCTGTTCTAGGTAATTCATTTTTTTTAGTAATAGAATGAGGATTTATATTTAACCTGTTTTTTAAGACTTTAAGGGATTGTAAATTCAATATCAGCAAATATATTAATGTATTTAGTCCTAAAATAGTTATAGAAAAGTATTTTGTTAAAATTATTGTTGAAGTGATAAGATAAAAAGCTGATATTAAAGTTATTTTGTTAAATGTTTTTTCGTTTCCAGTAACTTGAAGTATTACTCCAACTGGACCTGCCCAATTATTTATTAATTGTGCTATAATTAGCAATATAAATAAAGCCCAATAGTCAGAAAGCAGATTGTTATAAAGTTCCGAATATAAATAATAGAAAACAATGACTCCAGCAAAAACTAAAGAGCTAACCAGCATAAGCATCCTAGTAATTTTTACAACATAAGTTTTAAGTTCTTTTAAATTTTTTTGATTATAAAATTTTGCTGCAATAGTCATTACTCTACCATTTGTAGCTATAAGTGGTAAAGTAACTATTTGAGAAAACCTTAATATTGTATCATAAATCCCTAATGCTTCTAATGAATATTCACTTTTAATTATGGTGTATAAAATTGTAGTGGATATAATACTAATCGAATTTGTTAAAACAAAATGAATGGCTCGCTTATAAACTAATATAATTGAATTATAAATCTCCTTAATTAAATTAAACAGGTTTATTGATAAAATTTCTTGGACAATTTTTTTAATAAAAAATATTATAATAAGCAAAAGTGCAATGATGTTGACAAAAATTATACTTTGGATTAAATCGTTTGTTTCTAAAACAAAATGATTCACCAATAATGCAATTAAAACAGTAAGTTGTAGAAGTACAAACTCAAAAAAACCGTACATAATCATGTTGTTTTTACCTCTAAAAAAGTGGCTTAAAAACCTCCAGAGTGCTAAAAATATGGATCCAAATAAAAGGTAGTAATCTATTTCAAATAAAAAACTAAATACTAAGAATAGAATAACGAAAATACATATATTAACACTTAAAATGGATAAGTGAAAAATTAAATTATTCCTTTTAGTTTGATCTAGTTGGTTTATTTCTTTAACTATTAAATAATCTAAACCAAAGACAATAAATATTTTTATGGCTCTTGATAATGCAATGAAGTTTGCATATTCCCCATTTACCTCAAAACTATAATAATGAATAATTAGCATTAAAACTAAATAGTTAAAAAAAATGCCAATCAATTTAAGCACAAATAAACTACCTGAGTTTTTTATTCCAAAACTTATATACTGCTTTAGTTTATTTATCATTTTTATACACTAAACTTATTCTGTTTATATAAAACAAAAAATTTAAAAGTATCACTATTACGATAAATTTTGAGAAGAATTGATTTAATTGTCGTGGTAAAAAGAAAAAAGAGGCTAAACAAAAAGATAGTATTACAACCTGTTTATTTGATTTAAAAACACTATTTTTCCTAAAATATTCATCAACAAAATTTGACAACCAGCCAATAAAAAGTGAAATTAAAATTACACCTACTATTGCAAAGTCAGAATATGGAACTCCAAGATAGCTTGCAGGAGCACTAAACTTGTCTCCAAAACCCTTTTGACCACCTAAATAATCTCTAATAAACCAATAACCAAATTGTGGTGGTTTTTCAGGCCAAAACTTTCTAGGAACCCAGAAAAAAATTACAGCTAAGGTTGATTGACCATATCTAAGATTTTCTTCTTCGTAATAATCCACAACATAATTTAAATACACTGTTGTCTTGTCAGTAGAATAATCTTTTGTTACTTTTTCGTATTTTTCAATTTTCTCTCCCAATAAATAATTAACAAATCCATGCCTTCTAATATCAACTATTTTATTTGAAATAAAATACCCTGCTACTAACAAAACGATGAAAGAGTATCTAAATTTAATTTTATGAGAGTTGATTAGAGAATATGTTCCTACCAAACCAAGAAAAGAAAATAAGATATGGTGTCTCGTGCCAATTACTAAATATATAAACCAGATAATCCCAGAGGGAAATAATGAAAGCAAAAAAGATAATAAAGGACTAAAACGTCTATTAAACCATATAAAAATTAATGACGGTAATATATAACCGGCAAATCCTGAAATAAAATATGCAATACTAGAAAAAACAGACCTTTTAGCTCCTTCTAAACCTCCAAACTCTCTGCCTCTAATAATTTCAAATCTACTTGTAAAAAAAGAATTAAAAGCATTTGGGAATTCATAAAACAAGAAGAAAAAATATAAAATAATAATTAGTAAAAAAGTTAATGGTTTTAACTTGTCTTTTACCTCAATATAAAAGCCCTCAAAAACATCTTTGAATTTTCTTTTTTCAAAAACCCTGTATGTTGTGATAATTAATAATTGACTAATTAAAAACAGATAGGACGTATAGTTGTAGTTACTTAAACTTGTTTTTAAAATAATTTCATCTCTTGATAAAATACCATCTAAACATATTATAGTTATAAATCCTAAATTCCAAAAAGTATAAGTAGATATAAAATTGTTTCTATTTATTTGTGTTACTATTTCAATAAATGAAACTAATACTAATCCAATATATATATTATCAAATAATATATTTAATAAAACACATATAAACAGATAAATAGTAACTCGAGCTCCTATTGTTGTTTTTAAATTAAAATTCATTTTTTATAGTAAATCAATAATCCTGCATATTGACATTATTAATACTAATTGAAAACAGTAGACAATAAAAAAAACTGAAAAAAGACAAAAAAGCATATGTTGCCAAAGCGCTTTCTGTAAAAAATATAGTTAAGCACAAAAAAATGAAGACTTTACAAACTAATGCATATTTATATTTTTTTGTTTTTTTAATAAAAAAAACGATGTTAAATAAAAATAATAGAAATCCAATTATCCCAATTTCTAGGATTATTTGAATATACATATTATGAGCATCCTTTTTTGTCATCTGTGAAATAAACCCAAAATCACCTTTCTTAGGATATTTTGATTCTAACATTTTCTGAGCGTTTTTAATTCCTAATCCAAATAAGGGGTTTTCTCTTATAGTCTCAATGGCTATTGGCCAAATAATTGCTCTACTTTCAATTTTTTCAAGCTTTTTTAAGTAATTAGGTTTTTCCCTTAATTCGTTTCCTAATGAAATTAAGGATATTAATACTAAAAAAGTGCTAAACAAAACTACTGCTATTTTTGGTAAAGATTTTGGTAAAACTTTTAAAATTAAAATTATTATCATACTAATTAAGCCAATAACACTAAATATTTGAATTATTCCAATCACTAAAATACTAACAATGATTGCTTTGTGCTTAAAAAGGGTATCAAATTTTAATACAGCATATAAAGCAAATGAATAGTAAATACTTAAAAAATTCGAGTTCATATTTTGGAAAAAATTATTAGCTAGATAATAATTAGTTAATAAAATAGAAGCGCTAGAATTGATTATAGATTCTCTATGTGAAGAAATTACAGGGTTGAATTCAAATGGAGCAATACTAATAGAATTATATGAAGCTATAACAAATGAGAGTATATAAACAGTTATACAGCCATAAACAAAATATTTAATTAAATATTTAAAATCAGATTTGCTTAAATTAATTGTAGAAAATATAATTGGGAATGCAATTAATGATGCTTTTCGTTCAAAAATATATATTCCAAATTCAAAACTGTCTCTATAATATGCGATAACATATAAAAAATATAATAATATCAAGGGCAAAAACATTAATAGTCTATTAATATTAATTTTCTTAATATTAAAACAGGAAAATAAAAAAAGAAGTAAAATTAATATTGTTGATACCTTCTGATTAATTGGTAAAAAAAAGCAAAAACAGATTAATAATAATTTTCCAATAAGAATTGGGTTTGTGTTAATCTGTTTGAAACTTGTATTTTTAAATATTAAATTCAACTCTATTCAAGGTTAAAGAGTTTTCTTATGAAACCTTGTCGGAAATTTAAAACAGGTATATGCTTATTATTAATTGTTTTTGTCTCAATAGTTTTTGTTTCTTTATTAAATAAAACATAATTATTCATTGTGAAATATCTATCCAATTCTAATCCATCAACTATAACTTTTTGATCGTCATAGCTTAATGTGATATTATTAATTACCATTTTTTTAGGTTTTTTACCTAATTTTAATTGAATTTTAGATGAGATATAATCACCAAACATTTTAAAATTTGTGGTCTTTAGTTCGTCAGAAGAATTGATTTTTTGGGTTATTGTATAATTTCCTGTTTGAGTATTATCTCCTAATTCAATATTAGAAAATGTGCATTGAAAAAAATCTGAAATATCTGATTTATACTCAACAGAAACAATTAGTTTAATTGGTTCTTTGGATACTTCTAAAGGTAAAGATTCTTCACTTTTGTCTTTGTTTTCGTTACAATTAAAGAAAAGTGATAAACAAATTAGCATTAATATCTTTTTCATCTTTTTAGTATTATATTTCTATTTAATCATTCCTGCAGCAACTGTTTCGTTAGTTGCGTCATCAATAAGAATGATGCTTCCAGTTGTTTTATTGTCTCTATAATTATCTACCATTAAAGGTTTAGTTGTTCTTATTTTCACCTTAGCTATATCGTTCATTTTCAATTCTTTGTCTTCTTTATCTCTATCTAAGGTGTTAATATTTATTTTGTATATAACTTCTTTAATCATTGCTCTTTGGTCATTAGAAGTGTGCTTAATTGTGTATTTAGCTCTAGGTTTAGCTGGGTTATTGTGTAGCCAACACAGCATTACATCTATATCTTGTGTTGCTTCTGGTTTATTGTTAGTTCTAACAATCATATCGCCACGACCAACATCGATATCATCTTCTAAAGTTACTGAAACTGACATTGGAGCAAAAGCTTCTTCTAATGATTCTTCAAAAGTGTCAATTGACTTTACCTTTGAAGTAAACCCAGAAGGTAAAACTGTTATGTTATCGCCTTTTCTAATTATTCCACTAGAGAGCCTTCCCGCATAACCTCTATAATCGCGATGAGTGTCACTTTGTGGTCTTAACACCGTCTGAACAGGAAAACGCATATCAATTTTATTAATATCACTACTAATATGTATTGTTTCTAGTGTATGTAAAAGTGGAGCCCCTTGATACCAAGTCATATTATCTGACCTATTTACTACATTATCTCCTTTTAAGGCGCTAATTGGAATAAACCTAACATCTTTAACGATAAGCTTAGATGAGAATTCTTCAAATTGATTTATTACAGTATTATAAGCCTCTTCGTTATAATCTACTAAATCCATCTTATTTATACACACCAAAATATGAGGAATATGTAATAAAGATGCTATAAATGAATGTCTTTTAGTTTGCTCTATTACACCATGTCTTGCGTCTACTAAAATAATTGCCGCATTAGCTGTAGAAGCACCTGTTACCATGTTTCTAGTATATTGAACATGACCTGGTGTGTCTGCTATTATAAACTTACGTTTTGGAGTTGTAAAATATCTGTATGCTACATCTATTGTAATACCTTGCTCACGCTCGTCTTTTAAACCGTCTGTAAACAAAGCAAGATCTACACCTTGATGACCTTTTCTTAAGCTTGTTTTTTCTACTGCTTCTAATTGGTCTTCAAAAATAGATTTAGAGTCATATAATAAGCGTCCAATCAAAGTGCTTTTTCCGTCGTCTACACTTCCTGCTGTAGTAAAACGTAATAATTGATTATTGTCTATCATTCTTTATTTTTTTGCTTTGATTATATTTTATTAAAAATATCCTTGACGTTTTCTGTCTTCCATAGAAGTCTCAGAGCGTTTGTCGTCACTTCTGTTTCCGCGTTCTGTTTTCTTCATTGCTGATACTTCTGCAGCAATTCTATCTACAGTGTCTGCAGTAGATTCAATACCTCCAGTGATTGTTATATCTCCTAAAGTTCTAAAACGCACTTTTTTAACAACTATTTCTTCGCGATCTTCTAATTTTAAATATTCTGAATTAGGAATCCATGAATCTTGTCTCCAAACCACTTCTCTGTCATGTGCAAAATAAAGTGATGGGATTTCAATATTTTCTCTACTTATATAATTCCAGACATCCATTTCTGTCCAGTTACTAATTGGAAATGCTCTAAAATGTTCTCCATCGAAATGCTTACCGTTAAAGATATTCCAAAGCTCAGGGCGTTGGTTTTTTGGATCCCATTGTCCAAAATCATCTCTATGTGAAAAGAAACGTTCTTTTGCTCTTGCCTTTTCCTCGTCACGTCTTCCACCTCCAATTGCACAATCTACTTTGTTTTCTTCAATTGCATCTAGTAATGTGGTTATTTGTAATTCGTTTCTTGTTGCGTTTTTTCCTTTTTCTTCTGCTACTCGACCTTCATTTATAGATTTTTGAACTGAGCCTACAATTAGTTGAACGCCTAATTCTTTTACTAGATCATCTCTAAACTTAATAGTTTCTGGAAAATTATGTCCTGTATCTACATGCATTAATGCAAATGGTATCTTAGATGGGTAAAATGCTTTTCGGGCTAAATGTGTCACTACTATTGAGTCTTTTCCTCCTGAAAATAAGATTACAGGATTTTGAAATTGAGCCCAAACCTCACGTAAAACAAATATGGCTTCACTTTCTAATTCGTCTAAATAATTTAAGTAGTACTTACTCATTTTTATATTTTAATATTGGTTCTATAAATTTTAATATTTTTTCTACTGCTTCTTCAACAGTTTCTTGCTCTGTTTTTATTTCAATTTCTGGATGTTCTGGGGCTTCATAAGGTGCGGTAATTCCAGTCATATTCTTAATCTCACCAGCTCTTGCTTTTTTGTAAAGCCCTTTTACATCTCTTCGTTCGCACTCTTCAACACTTGTGTTTATATAAATCTCGACAAAGTTAACATCTTTAACAATACTTTTTATGTTATCTCTATCTTTTTTATAAGGTGAAACAAATGCTGCTAATACCACTAAGCCAGCATCTATCATTAGATTTGATACCTCAGCAATTCTTCTAATATTTTCAGTTCTATCTTCTGGAGAAAAAGTTAGGTCTTTATTTATACCTTTTCTAATATTATCACCATCTAAAGTGTATGTTTTAATACCTTTTTTCTGAAGTCTTTGCTCAACCACATTTGCAATTGTTGATTTACCAGATCCCGATAAACCTGTAAACCACATTAAAAAGGAATTTTGGTTATTTGCTTTTCTCCTGTCGTTTATCGTTACTTGATAATGATGTGTTACTATGTTATCTTTCATTGTTTTTTAACTTTCCGTATACATATTTTCGAATTCTACCTAATGGAAGCGTGACCCATAAACGTTCATGAATGTAATATAGAATAAACTTACTTACAGATTCTGTGAGTGCAATATAAAGCGCAATTTCATCAAATGCATTAAGTATCGCTCCAGAAATTATAAATGTCATTGCAGAAGCTATTACACGCCATGAAATTGTTTTATAAAGAGTTTCTTTTTTTGAAACAACACCATCTTTTAAAGCAAATTGCCAAACTCTTTCATGTATGTAATAAACCGCTAGCTTTAAAAGAAATTCAACTAACCCTATTTTAATTGCATGTTCTATACTACAATTTCCAGTAAGACAAGTGATTAAAAGTACAACTAATACTGTATCTGCTGTAGCTAAAAAACGCCATGTAATCCCTTTTATTAAGCTTCTTAAATGTGATTCTTTTTTGAAGTTTGTCATTTATTAGCCTTTTGTAACCACAAACCAAGGGTTTAATAAGTTTTGCTTATTGTAAAGTAATGGCTTATTTGTTTCTTTAGAAATAACCTGATATCCTACAGCATTACAAATCGCTTGACCTGCTGCAGTGTCCCATTCCATTGTTGGAGCATATCTTGGGTAAACATCTGCGTTTCCTTCTGCAATAAGACAAAATTTTAATGAACTGCCTTTAGATACTATTTCTACTTTTTTACCTTGTTCTTTTAAATTTTCTACAAAATCAAGTGTTTCTTGGTTCATATGCGAACGACTTCCAACAACTTGTATTATATTATTTTTTTCATTTTTAGGAGTTAATGGTCTTGCCCATTTTGTAATATCTTCAATTGAAACTTTATGTGAGCTTAATTCTGTTTTAAAGCCTTTTCTTTTATTTATATCTGCAAAATAAAGTGTTCGAACTGCCGGGACGTAAATAACACCTATTTCTGGCTTTCCATTTTTTACTAATGCAATATTTACAGTAAATTCTCCATTGCGTTTAATGAATTCTTTTGTGCCGTCTACAGGATCTACAACCCAACATTGTTTCCAGTCTTTACGATCTAAGTATTCTATTTGTTTGTTTTCTTCGGATATAATTGGTATTTGAGTTGGGATTAGATATGAGTTTATGATATCATTTGCCTTTTTATCGGCTTGA
Organism: Flavobacteriaceae bacterium; assembly: GCA_013042715.1. Lineage (GTDB taxonomy): Bacteria > Bacteroidota > Bacteroidia > Flavobacteriales > Flavobacteriaceae > Site-B15. The sequence continues at coordinate 35,399 of JABDPN010000141.1, forward strand.
GTTAAAGGAGACTTATCGTCTTTATACTCTACTTCAATTACCGAATCATAAACTTCCATTATTACCTTGCCGGCTTTAAGAGCTGCCTTAATTGCAGTTTTGAGGAGTTCGCTTTGTTTCATTTTACAAAAAGATTTATTGAAACTAATATTGCCAAAAACATGTATTAGAAAACAATTACAAATATAGAGATTAGAGCATGTTCTGCCTTTAATTTTTGACTCAAATTACACTTCTAAAAAGTGCTTTTGCATTATTATTAGCCAACCAATCATATTAGCTAATTTTATTTAAAAACCACTGAATAGTTTTAAGAATTCCTTCATTAAAACCCACTTTAGGTTGATATGATAGTAGTGTTTTAGCTTTACTAATATCTGCAAGCGAATGCTTTACGTC